>RKSG01000176.1 GCA_007570995.1 Nitrospirales bacterium | reverse complement strand
GGGCATGCATTCCCGCAGTGTGTTGAGCGGGAATCCAAGGGGGGGCTGCGCCAGGGGCATGCCTGGATTCCTGCGTGCGCAGGAATGCATGCCCCTGGCGCTCCGGGCGACCAGGGGACGGAGGGGGAGCATGCAACACAGGGATGGCTTTCCGGCTCGTGGCGAGCACGTCAGCCTCCGCAATCAACGCCTCATATTCAGACCGCCAGTATTTCAACGTGCTCTGCACGGGAGCGATTTCCGCATCCCCGAACGCACAGACCGTTCGGCCACCGATATTGCTGCAAATGTCCAGCAGCGTCTGCAGATCATCCTGCCGTCCCTGCCTGTTCAGAATGCGCTGCAGAATCTGCACGATCCAGGCACTGCCTTCCCGGCACGGCGTACATTTCCCACAGGATTCGTGATAGAAAAATTCCATCAGACGCAGGGCGACCCAGACCATGTTCGTCCCTTCTTCCATCACGGTCACGCCGCCGGACCCTGACATCGAACCGGCCCGGGCCACCGACTCAAAATCCAACTGGACGTCAAGATGATCCGGCGTCAAAAACGGTGCCGACGCGCCCCCTGGAATAAAAGCCTTGAGTGGTTTGTCGGAGCGCATCCCGCCTCCAAGTTCCTCTATCAAATCCCGGAACGTCGCGTTGACGGGCAATTCGTAATTCCCCGGCCGTTGCACATGACCGCTCAAACAAAAAATCCGTGTGCCGGGGCTTTTGGGCGGCACGCCAATGGCGGCATACCATGCGCCCCCCCGGTTCACGATATGGGGCACGTTGGCCAGCGTCTCGACATTATTGACGACCGTGGGTTTCTGATAGAGGCCGTGTGTGGCCGGGAACGGCGGCTTCGTCCGTGGCTTCCCGCGCTTGCCTTCCAGTGATTCAAGCAGCGCCGTTTCCTCACCGCAAATATAGGCCCCCGCTCCCTCATGCACATGGATGTTGACGGTGACGCCGCTGCCGTAAATGTTGGCGCCGAGGTGTCCGGACTGCCGGGCTTCGGCAATCGCACGCCTCAGAATGGTCGCGCCAAGCCGGAATTCCCCCCGGATATAGATGTAGGCGGTTTGCGCGCCAATGGCGTAACAGGCAATGGCCATGCCTTCCAGAACCTGGTGGGGATCGCGCTCCATCAGTTGACGATCCTTAAACGTTCCCGGCTCGCTTTCGTCGGCGTTGCAACACAGATATTTGGGCCCGGGATGGTCTTTGGGAATAAAGCTCCATTTCACCCCGGTGGGAAACCCGGCACCGCCCCGCCCGCGCAGGCCGGATTGTTTCACTGTCTCGATCACATCGGTGGGTGACACGCCCCCCAGCACGGTTTTCAACGCCTGATACCCGCCGGCCCGTTCATAATCGGCGAGCGAGCCGGTGTACCCGGGCTGTTCCATGTTGCGCAGGAGAATTTTTTCAAATGTCTTCACGGTGACCCCGCACCAGCCGCGTCCGTCCGTTCCGGTATCATAAACGGCCCGCTTTTCAGGGAACAGTCGCCGGTCTGTCTGAGATCGCTCACAATCCGCCCGACTTTCTCCCGCGTGAGCCGTTCGTAATAATCGTCGTTGATCTGCATCATCGGGCCGGTCGCGCACGATCCCAGACATTCCACGGCACTCACCGTGAACTGCCTGTCCGCGGTGGTACCGTCCGCACCTGGCTCCAGCTGTGTTCTCAACCAGGCCAGCAGGTCATCTGCCCCGACCAGCGCACACATGAGCGACCGGCACACCTGAATGTGGAATTTCCCAATCGGTTTGAGCGAGAGCATGGTATAAAATGTGGCCGTTTCAAACACTTGGGGCAGTGTGATATCCAGAATGCCGGCAATCTCCCGCATGGCGTCCTCACTCACATACCCCTCCTCCCGTTGCGCCAGATTCAGCAACGGAAGGAGCGCCGAGCGCTTGACCGGATAGCGGCTCAGAATATCTTCAATGGTGTCTCGATGTCGATCAAAGACCATACCGACCCACGCCACGTCTGTCGTCCGTAGACGGGTGTCCTTCCTTGCCGCACTCAATGTCACTGATATTACGAAGCATGCTGTTTTGCAACGGTCTTTCCCGATCCGCCCTGGAGATCAATCAGCCACTCACAGAGATCCACTAACTGATTGTCATTGGTAAGATTGGCGGCATTGGCCAAAATCCCTCTTTTAAGTCGGTTAAATATTTCCTTCGCCATTTCCTTTTCGATAGCCGCACCGACAAAGAACGTGAAAGGAACACTCGAAGAATTTTGGAAACCGGTTCTTATGCGTTCGAGGGCAGAGTTTGCAGTTTTCCAGCGTTCATCAGCTCCCGCAGGGTCAATACCTCCTTTGATCTCACCCAAGGCAAAATATTTTTCAGGATCGTGGATCAGGCAATTTTTCTTTGATTTCTTTAAACCATCCGGGTTGCAATCCAGAAGACACAAGTCAACATTCTTATTAATTATTGGAACCTTCATATTGTAAACCAGAGTCTTTGACTTGCCGTTCTTTTTCCAAAAAAGTCCTTTGACCTTCTGTTCAATATCGGGAGCATAGCTGTTTCCTCGAAACCATTTTTGGCTGTCTGAATGAAAATACTGAAAATCTTTCGCTTGAACAGATAAAGTTGAAATCAGGGTCCTTGTAAACCGCCATTCGCCGAGTGCTCCGGCGATGTTTCTCATCTTTCCGCCCATAGAATCTCCACGAATGAGCAAGAATCTGTAAACCAGTTCATCAATAAAATTCTCGCCTGCCGGTTCCAGAAAATTTTTAATCAAACCAAGTATTGCCTTATCTTTATCCTGTTCCGTGAGGTGATTGAGAGCTTTGTCCGATACGCCCGCAGCAGTCAACAAGGACGCTCGAATCTTTGTAAAACGAATCAGGTCGGCTGGCTCTTTAGCGTTTGAAGCCAACACCTTCAAAGTCTTTGCCTTCTCAACAAATGGAATAGCCCTTCTGTTCTTTTCAAGAGCCAGTGCTACAAACCCCGCTCTTGTCTGTGCATAGGAGGTAACAAGACAGTTATAGTTGGTAACAAACTTATGACGTATTTGTGTCAATGACTCTTCCTCCAGACATACACACATTTCCTGAGAGCATCTCTGCCATGCACACCCATTTGCTGTGAACTGTTTCCTTTGGCTTGTGGAAGAAAGAGTATGTTTTCAATTGTGAATCCAATATCTTCCGCGATTTTTGAAAGAATGAGATCAACGGGAATTGACACACCCGCATAGCGCACATTGTCATTGACCATGAACATCATTCCCCCTTCTTTCAACACCCTGAAACATTCTTGAATGACACAGGCCATTTCGTAAAAATAACCTTTCACCATTCTCGGGATACCGTTGTTATTCAAGGCTTTGTTGCTTTTCATTGCATGAAGATATGAAAGAATTTCCGAAAGCAGGGGGAAGGCATCGCAAACCCCGATAACGTTGTTCCACGAGGGATTTATTGAAAGAAGGTCCTTTTCCCGATTTTCCACAGTGCAACTAATCATTGACTGCCTCAAACGAAGGTTTTCAATATCCGTGATTCCCAGAATCGCATGTTCAAGAGCATAGGTTCTGGTATAGTCGTAGCGGTTGCAGTACGGGGGCGAGGTTATAATAGCCGAGTAGTAATCAGCAGGTAGTTTTGGCATAACATTTAAACATGATCCTCTGAACAAGTTTATCTTTCCACTGGATTCCTTTGCTTTGGTTGGAGAGAAAAGGGAAGCTTCTTTGTCTGGTTTCTCCAAGTCAAAGCCTATCTCTTCAATTTTCCTGCAAATGGCTCGAGAAAAAGGAGCGATGGGTCCCTTGTCGAACTTTTTTTTGCCGAATCCTTTTTTGCCGGAGCGGTAATCCCATCTCAAATATTGACCGTCTTTCCGCGTATAACTCACCGATTCCAAGACACAAAGAATGGCAAACAGCAGGAGAGAAGCTACTTCATC
This sequence comes from Nitrospirales bacterium, assembly GCA_007570995.1. Classification (GTDB taxonomy): domain Bacteria; phylum Nitrospirota; class Nitrospiria; order Nitrospirales; family UBA8639; genus Bin75. The sequence goes on along the minus strand of RKSG01000176.1, from coordinate 3,787 downwards.
TTGCTCGGATTCCAAACAGGCAAGGTATTTTTTGATCAGCATCTCCGTTTCTTCGGAATACGCTCCTTTGGATATCCTCAATACCGAGAACTCTTTAGGTGTCTCCGATGTTTCCCACGGCTTGTTGGCAACCCACCACCTCAACCTTTCCAGGTGTTGTTTGTTGGTTCTGCTGGAGGCAAACTGTCGTGCTTCAATGATTGTCTGCCCAACGGGCAGAAGTTCAATTCCGTCCGCATCAAACCCAAGTGCAGAACTGGCAAACAAGGCGGTTCCTGTGCCCGCAAACGGGTCAAGTACCGTCCCGGATTGCACTCCGTACCTGCCAAGCACATACTCAACCAGGCCCGATGAGAAAGCCTCTTTATACTTATACCAACGGTATTTCGGCCTCGTTTTGTCCGCCTGAGAACTGACAATTTGTCGCGTAAGATTTCTGTCTATAATAAGCTTCGTGTCAAAATGGCGGGTCAGATCTTGATCCAGACTGCACAGTCTCTCCAAGAAGCAATCCACAGTACTTTCGTTTTCAATGGATAGAGCGAACATTGACACCACAGATCAATAATGCGTCATCGAACATCTTTCGTTCTGTTCACGAGACACGACCGCTCACCGGTCACATTCCCCCATCACAATGTCATAGGTGCCGAAGATGGTGATAATATCAGAAATCAGATATCCGCGGGCCATAAAATCAAATGCCCCCATGTGAACAAACGACGGCGAACGGATCTTCATCCGGTACGGACGCGGGCTGCCATCGCTGATCAGGAAAAACCCCAGCTCGCCTTTGGGCACCTCCGTGCCGCAATATGTCTCCCCTTTCGGCGGCTTGAAGCCCTGCGTAAAGATAATGAAATGATGGATCAGACTTTCCATATCCCGCATCACGTTGGGCTTGGGCGGGGGGATTACCTGCGGCAGATCCGCCATAACAGGCCCATCGGGTAACTGATCCAGGCTCTGTTCGATAATCCGTGCGCTTTGCTTCATTTCTTCGACGCGAATCCAGTACCGATCATAGGTGTCACCGTCTTTGCCGACCGGGACATCCCACTCCACACGATCATAGACGCCATACGGCTCAAATTTCCGCACGTCATAGGCCACGCCCGACCCGCGCAACGTCGGCCCGGTGAGGCCGAAGTTGATGGCATCTTCCATGGAAATGACCGCCACGCCCTTCGTTCTGGCCACCCAGATCCGATTCGTCTGCAACAACGTATCATATTCACGCAGATGCCCGGGAAACGTGCGCAAAAAATCCCGCAGGCGGTCAATAATGTCCCGGGTCAGATCGGCGTCCACCCCGCCGATACGATAATAATTCAGCGTGAGCCGTGCCCCGCAGAGTTTCTCAAACAGGTCGAGCAGGACTTCTCGCTCACGAAACGTCCAGAAAAAGACCGTCATCGCCCCGATATCCAGGGCCTGCGTGCCCAACCAGAACAGATGACCGACGATGCGCTGCACTTCGGCCACAATTGTCCGAACATACTCGGCGCGCTCGGGCACGGTCACGCCCACCAGTTTCTCAACCGCCCGCACATAGGCATAGTTGTTCGTCATCGCACACACATAATCCAGGCGATCCGTGTGCGGGAGGATCTGTGTGTAATGGAGACCTTCGGCGAGTTTTTCGACGCCGCGGTGCAGATACCCCAGATCGGGCACGGCTTTGGACACCCGCTCGCCGTCCAGCTCCAGCACCACACGCAACACGCCATGCGTACTGGGATGTTGCGGCCCCATATTGAGCAGCATTTCCGTGGTGCGCTTTGCGGATTCAGGATGATCCCCGGCCATAAAGACATGCTGCTGTGTGTGCGGGATATCCTGCTCGGTCCATTCGCTGACCGGTTCATCCAGCCGGGGGAGAAAATCAAACGTGCTTCGCCACCCTCTGCCTTCGGCCGGAAAATCCTTTCGCAGGGGATGCCCTTCCGCGTAATCCTCCGGCAACAGAATCCGTCGCAGGTCCGGATGGCCATCAAACGTGATCCCCATCAGATCAAACACCTCGCGTTCAAGAAAATTCGCGCCTTTCCAGATGGACGTGACGGTCCCGATCACGGGATGGTCTTCAGTCACCCTGGCTTTCAGGCGGATCCGTGTGCGATGGGCAAAGGAAAGAACATGGTAGATGACTTCAAACCGTTCCGGCTCATCGGGATAGTCTGCCGAACAAATGTCGGTGATGTGATGAAAGGCCATTCCGGGGTCGTCGTGGAGAAAACGCGCCACAGGGACAAGGCCTGTCGCCTGCACCTGGGCCGAGAGGTCCCCCCGTTTGAGATCCTCGCGCACGGACAGCACCACCTCGGGAAAACGTGTTTGCAGGGTTTCAAGAACGTGGTGCATAAGAGAGAGTGTTCCGCTTCGATTGTTGTCAGGGAATCACCGACTACCCTTCACAAACGCGACAGTGCCAGTGTTCCAAGGTTACCACACGGCCATGCCCGTGCCATCTCGCCATGCTGTTCCCACGAGAAAGATTCCCCGATGTCGGCCATGAATATGTCGTGGAGAGGCTGCCTCAACCGCCGTGGAAAATAGACAGTGCCATGCGACGGATATGGCTCGGCAGGTGCTCGTCGTAGCCGTGCCAGTCGGCGTACTGGGGCAATTTCAATTCGTTCGGCCACCGTTCCATATTCTGCATCACCGCCATCGGCCCGCCGGATTGCATCGCGTCCTGAATCTCGCCGAAGACCAGGTTGAACAGGTCTTCCACAAACGCAAGATTTTCCTCGAGGTCGCGGACCGACGTGCTGGTGGAATGGGCGTTGACGGCATGGGTGAGGTTTTTCCTGTTGAGTTCTTGCAGCACGCGCAGGATGGCCAGGGAGTTGTCATCGTCCATCCATTTCCCCGGCGTCAGCCCGCGCGATTCGTACAGGTCGGCGGTGAAAGCGATTCGCTCCACGGGCAGGAACAGCACCGATGACCCGGCCCCGTCGGCCGGGCCGTAGTGGTAAAGGTGCACCGTTTTGCCACCGAAATCAAAGCTCAGAAAATTATCAAATACCACATCCACCTTCTTCGGTACCCGGCCGAGCACATCCAGGGCGAACACCGACCGGCAATTGCGGTGGCAGACGATTTCCGCATCCGGAAACACCTCCGTCCCGCCCACATGGTCGTAATGCTCGTGGGACAGCACGATCCGTGTCACTGGTTTGTCGGTGATGGTCGCAATGGTCTTTTTCAATGCCTGCGCCCGAGGGGTGAAGGCCGGGTCGGTAATCAACACCCCGTCGTCCCCCACGACGACCAGGCTGGTGTAAGGAAAATCACCCACTTTGACCATAAACACACCCTCGGCTAGTTCCTTCACCACCTGCGCTGCGCCGGCGCCAGAGGGGACGAGAAGAGCCAGTGTGACGATGATGGTGAATGTGATGTTTTTCAGATGATGTGGCATGTTGAGACAGCTCCTGGTTGCGGGTGGTTTGTAATGGTTCATGGATGCAATGCAGAAGAGAGTTGAGATTACCTTGTTGCTATCGCGTTCTTGAGTCGGTTGAGTTGGGCTTTTTGCCCAGGTTTTTTGTTGCATTTGCAGCACTCAATTTTAACCAGCCCATGGTGTTCTTTCCTTGCCCTCCTTCAGAAAGCGAATCACTTCACAAACACCTTCTCCTTCTGAATTTTCTCTTGTAGCTTAATCAACGCGTCCAAGAGCGCTTCCGGGCGGGGAGGGCAGCCCGCCACATAGACATCCACCGGTACAATCTGATCCACGCCCTGCACCACGCTGTAGCTGTTGTAATGATTGCCCGAG
>RKSG01000045.1 GCA_007570995.1 Nitrospirales bacterium | reverse complement strand
ACCCCGCTGCCTGTTCTGGATTCCCGCCCCCCAGAAATAACCACGCGAGGCTCAAAACACCTCCCGCCACGTTCTGACCTGCACCGGGACAGCAAGCAGGGCAGCCTGGAGCCGACAACTGTCATAATGGACGGTCAGCGACCCGGCCTGCTGATGAATCTGTCCAGCCCATACGCCGCCGCGAACCACAATCCCGTTTCCCTCACCCCGGAGAAACAGCGTGCCGGTGACAAGAATCATCCCGTTCCATCGAACCTCACCTTCCAGTGTGGCATTCCCGTTCACTAACAGTATGCCCTCGCCGCTGGTGTGCCGAATCCGTATCCCCGCCGGCCGCGCAAACGCCTCCCCCGCTGCAAGAAACACCCCCGGCACCAGAACCGTTCCCAGCTGTCGACTGGTCTGATCCGCACTCAACGCCACCACGTCCCCGCCAAGGGCCTTCAGCGCATCCCCCAGGTTCAGAACGAGGGAATCCGGCCGAGGCCCTGCAGGGACTCCGGCAAACTGTATGCGCGGTTTATTCGTCACCGCTCCCCCGGAAAAAACCGGCGGCAGACTGCCCACCACCCCACAGGCATCATGCCCGTTGATCACACCCGCCTCCCCATCCAGACTGACACCTCCAGACGCATAAAGCGCCCCAAGCTGTGGTGGGCCAGGAGGATGTATGATCTCTTCCTCCAGCACCACCCCGCCCCGTTCAAGCCCGCCATGAGCCGTGACCTTCTCCACCGGCAACCACGGCGTGGGCGTGGTGGTGGTGAAGGAAACAGGAACGGTACTGGTCGTCGAGGGATACCCGAAGTAAATGATGTTGCCCACCTTGCCCCTGGAATGGCGCGAGGTGCGGCCGTCCCCGTCAACGTAGTGCGGCGTCGCAGAAGCATGCCCGCTCCGCTCCGCATCGGATTCAGTCTTATGCCGAATCTTCACCCAGTAGGACAGATCGGCCCGAAGGCTGTTCGGTTGCACGACCGTACTGGTTGGATGACCGGGCACGGGAAACACGTTGGTGCGTGCCGCGACATACCCGGGATCACGGGACGGAGACCAGTCACCCGATCCCACAATGTAGGCAGTCCACAGGGGATCCGTCCATACCCCCGTCCCCCCGACAAAATACCGCGCGGTCCCCTGCGCCTTCCATAAACGCACGCGCGCCTCGGCCAAACCGGCCTCGGCGGCATAAAAATCCTGCACCGAGCGCTTGTAATGTCCGCTGATCTGCACTTCCGTCGAGGTCGTTTGCAGCACCGTCGCCGTCACAATGCCCACCACGGCAACCAGCAGCAGCGCGGCCACCAGCACAACACCCCTGTTCTGTTTCACGGAATCGTGCACGGTCGCACCGGCAATCATGGCACACGCACCGCACCCGAGCCCCCCGCGAAGCCAGGGAAACCATGCGCAGGGGTGCGGGGATTCCCTTGCCCTGTCTGCCCACATTCGCCCGTACCGGGCTGGTCCTTTTGCTCCGGACACTGTGGGGCTTTCGGTCGATTGCGTCGCATGAGGGTTCTCTCTACAATACCCCGTTTCATGGATGGCCTCAGGATTATCCTTACCACATTCTTGCTGTCTGTTCTTCGATAACCATGCAGGGGGGACTATCATGTCTGTAGAACCGGATATCATTTACACCAAAGTTGACGAAGCTCCTGAACTGGCAAGTGGCTCGTTTCTGCCTGTCATCCAGGCCTTTGCCAAAACGGCAGATGTGAACGTTGGCAGAAAAGATATTTCACTGGCCGGCCGCATCATTGCGCAATTTCCCGACAGCCTGAAGCCGGCACAACGGCAACCCGATGATCTCGCGTTCCTGGGGACACTGGTCGAGAAACCGGAAGCCAATGTGATCAAACTGCCGAACATCAGCGCTTCCATTCCTCAAATCAAAGCCGCCGTGGCCGAGCTGCAATCCCAGGGCTATGCCATTCCCAACTACCCGGAAGATCCCAAAACGGATCAGGAGATCGCCATCAAAGCCAAATTTGACAAGGTGAAAGGCAGCGCGGTCAATCCGGTGCTGCGGCAAGGCAACTCCGACCGCCGGGCATCCGCCTCCGTGAAACAGTACGCCAGAAACAACCCGCACAAGATGGGCGCATGGACCAGGGATTCTCAAACACGTGTGGCCCACATGAGTGGGGGCGATTTTCGGGCGAATGAAGTATCCGCCACGATCACCGCACAAACCGCCGGAACGGGCCGCATTGAATTTGTGGCGGAAGACGGGAGTGTCCAGCCCCTGAAGACCAAACTGGCACTGAAAGAAGGCGATGTGGTGGATGCGACCATGATGAGCCGCCTGGCCCTGCGTGAATTCCTGAAAGAGCAGATACGCGACACCGCCAGCCGGGGCACCCTGTTATCGCTGCACATGAAAGCCACCATGATGAAAGTCTCGGACCCGATTATTTTCGGGCATGCGGTCGCGGTGTACTTCGAAGACGTCTTCGCGAAACACGGCGAGGTCCTGAAGAAAATCGGCGTCAATCCCAACAACGGGTTGGGTGATGTCTATGCCAAAATCGGCGCCTTGCCTCCCGCGCAACAGGAAGCCATCAAAGCAGACATTGCCGCCGCATTGAAGAACGGGCCTGACCTTGCCATGGTGGATTCCGACAAAGGCATCACGAACTTCCATGTACCCAGCGACATTATCATTGACGCCTCCATGGCCGCGGCGCTTCGGACTTCCGGGAAAATGTGGGGGCCGGACGGCAAGGAACATGACACCACGGCGATGATTCCAGACAGGAGCTATGCAGGCATTTATCAGGCCGTTGTTGATTTCTGTCGCGAGCATGGCGCATTCAATCCGGCCACGATGGGCAGTGTGCCCAACGTGGGTCTGATGGCGCAGAAAGCCCAGGAATACGGATCACACGACAAGACGTTCGAATCGCCGTGCAAGGGCACCATCCGCATGATGGATGGAGCCGGCAAGGTGTTGCATCAGCATCACGTTGAGCAGGGCGACATCTGGCGCGCGTGCCAGACCACGGACATTGCGGTGAAAGACTGGGTGAAGTTGGCCGTCAATCGTGCGCGGACTTCTTCGACGCCGGTCGTGTTCTGGCTGGACAAGACGAGGGCACATGATGCGCAGCTTCTGGAAAAGGTCCATCGTTATTTGAAGGATCACGATACTGCCGGGTTGGACATTCAGATCATGGCGCCGGTGGATGCGATGAAGCACACGCTCCAGCGGGCCAAAGACGGGCAGAACACCATTGCCGCGACGGGGAACGTGTTACGGGATTACCTGACTGACCTGTTCCCCATTCTGGAGCTGGGCACCAGTGCCAAAATGCTTTCCATCGTTCCGCTCATCAACGGCGGTGGGTTGTTTGAGACGGGCGCGGGTGGGTCGGCCCCGAAGCACGTGCAGCAGTTTCTGAAGGAGGGGCATTTGCGGTGGGATTCTCTTGGCGAGTTCCTCGCGCTGGCGGAGTCTTTTGCCCATTTAGGCCGCACTCGTGGCAACAAAAAAGCGCAGGTTCTCGCGGAGACACTGGATCGTGCCACCGGCACGCTCATGGAAAACCGCAAGTCACCTGGTCGTGTACTTGGCGAGCTGGACAACCTTGGGAGCCATGTCTACGAGGCGTTGTACTGGGCACAGGAGCTGGCTGCGCAGGATGATGATCCGGTGCTCAAGCAAAAGTTTGCTCCGGTCGCGCAAGCTCTAGCGGGCAAGATCGATCAGATTCTTGACGAGTTGAAAGCTGCGAAAGGCAAGTCGATGGACATCGGCGGGTACTACCACCCCGATCTGGAGCGAGTCAAAACCGCGACGCGGCCGAGTCAGACCTTCAACGCCATTCTGGACAGTTTGGGGTAACTGGCAGGTTTTTTACGACACAGGGTCTGGCGTGGGTGCCAGGGAATAAAACCCGCAATGGGCTTTGCGGGTGCCTGGTGCCCACCACCCCCCGGCCCGTCCCCTGGTCGCCAGGGGCGCCAGGGGCATGCATTCCTGCACACGCAGGAATGCAGTCTTCGGCTTCCCTCTCTCCCTTGGATTCCCGCTCAGGGCGGGAATGCGTGCCCCTGGGTTCAGGGGACGACGCGACCTGTGGTGATTGGTATTCAGTGGCGTTCACTTCGGCACTGCCAGCAGCATCGCTTCCAGCAGGCGTCTTTCTTTACTGCCGGTGGGGTACAAGGCCAACAGTGAGTTGGCAAGACGGATGAAATCCGGCCCGCGTGCCTGTTCAGCTTTGATCAGGTTGCGCAGAGCGTTGGTGCGGCCGCCGGATTGGAACAGCATGGCGGCATGGACGCGGTCAAGGGTTGTGGCCCTGGAGGATTGCAGTTCTGTTTCGTCTATCTTCGGGCGATTGGGGCCACGGCGTCGCCGGGGGGCTGGATCTTCCGCTACCGTTTCCTGGAACAGCATGGTCTGACTACTCGTCATCGGGTCGCGTTCCAGCCATTCCGCTGCCGCTGTCACGCCTTCGTCGCCAAAGAGTTGCTTCGCCCGCTCGGCCACCGGCAGCAGGCGCACCACGCCTTTTGCCGTTTCAATGATGCGGCCGTCCCATTTCTCCAGGTCAATGCCCATCGGCTGTGCCAGGCCGCGCGCCAGGTCATACGGACAACTTAGCCCTTTGAACGTGCCGCCACTGCTGCCGCTGTTCCCCTCATCTTCACTCTCACCACCGTCGTCGGTTGCCGTGTCTTGCAGCGACCACAGAAAGAGCGCCGTCAGGCGCGCGTCTTCCTCCAGTGCACCGGCGCCGCCGTTGCGGGCTTGTGCTTCGGCGGTGCCAAGAATGTTGCCGAGCGCGGTGCGGCCGACGACCTCCCACACCCGCTCCAGGTATTCCGTCAGTCTGATCTCCTCGCCCGCGGGCGTCTCCACCTTGCGGTAACGGCTGAAGATCTCCAACGCCGGGCCGATGCAGGCGAAGACCAGGTCGGCACCGTGCACGCCTTCCTTCTGCAGACGCTCCATCCAGTCGCCGACACGCCCCGGCAACTCGCGCAGCACATCGGCCCAGTCGCCGACGCCCGCGGCGGCATCGCGCGGGCGGCAGATGAGGTGCACGCTGGTGGCAAGTGCGGCGGAGTCGCGGGCGTTCAGGCGGGCGCCCATCTCGGTGGCGATGGGCCAGGATCCGGTAATCGTCCAGCCGCCGCGAATCATGCCCGACAACAATGCCTCCCATCCTTCTGTGGTTTTGTGGGCGAAAACGACGGCGCCGATGCCATCAGCGCTGAGCACGCGGCGGCCTTCGGTGAAAGCATGGCCCATGGCGTCTTCAAAGAAGTTGCGATCCTTGACCCGGCCGTCGCAACGCTTGGTCTCGTCCTGCACCGCCTCGCGCTCTTTGGGAGAGAGGTGGTTCGCCGGGTCAAAAGGGTCGCGCAAAAGTGGGTGATCCGGCAGAGTGCGCTTGAGCCAAACCAGAAAGAAGTCGGATAAATCGGCGTAGGCAATGGCGTCGTAGTAGGGCGGGTCGGTGAACCAGACGTTGGCGGTTTCGTCGGGCAGGGGGTGGTGGGTGGCGTCCACGGACTGGACGTGTCCCGATCCGGCAACTCGAGCTCTCTCGATAACCTTATATGCAGCATCGACGCCAGAGAGAAAGACGCCTCGTGCATGACTCTCTGGCGTCGATTCACAAAAGTCCCAGACCATTGGAATGGCTTGGCGTGCAAAAAGATTCACAGGGTTTTCAGCATCACTCCCCCACCGGGCAAGAGAGTTATTCCCATCCGCCATTCTTCCTAAAAGCAATGCAACTAAAGTTTGTTGGATACCGAAGGGCAGATTTGGCACTTCACGCCCAAATCTCACCAACGCCACCTTCTGCCGTGCCGTGAAGAGATTGCCAAAGGAGGTGATCCCGTAAAGAGGAATCTGGCTCCCAACGGCTCGATGTCTATCTTTTGTGGGTGCAGGCTCATCCGGCACCGGACAAAGCCCCTGCCTGCCGCCGCGTTCCCACTCATCCAGCATCTCCCGCAACCGGCGTTGCGATTCGCGCACCGCTGCATAGTCGGCCTTTGTCGGCAGGCGGTAGCGGCGTCCCCGCACCGTCTCATCATCAGCCTCCGTCGGCAGGCTGTAGGCGTGCGCCTGCTCGCGGGGCATGAGGGTCACCACTGCCGTCATCCGCGCGCCGCCGATGCGATCGCCCTCACCATCAAACACCACATCCGCGCCGCCCTTCTCGGCCGCAAGTTGCGCCCGTACCCGCTCCGGCGGCAGCACCGTGCCGCAACACAGACAAGTCGCCCTGGCACGAGTCACCGTGCCAGGGGCCACGTTCTCCTCGTTCGATGGCTCAAAAATTTCAAACTCCACACGCGGTGGCTTACCCCGGGGCCGCATGACTTTGGTGCGCAGTGCCCGACCGCGTTTGGGTTTCTTGCGCAACCACAGCGATCGCATCAGTGGAATCTCCGCCCCGCAGTTAGGTGACTCACAGCGCACCGTGCGTGCCCACAAATAGGCGATGGGCCTGGCACCGTCAGCGTCGGCCGGGTAGAGGCCGGCCAAATCTGCTTCGGCCCGCGCCTTGATCTCGTTGCCCACCCGGCGCAGTTCCCTGGCCAATGCCGGCCCATGGCGCGGAATGTCCTCCAGCAGCACCTTCAGAAGCAGACACGCCACAGGATTGAGGTCGCTGGCAAAAGCGTCGCACCCAAGGCGCAACGCCTCCAGCGGAATGCTCCCGCCGCCGGCAAAAGGGTCCACCACCAGGGGCGTGTCCGTGTGTGCGGCCTTGACCAGGTCTCGTCCGATACTCGAAAACCACGGTTTCTTCGTGACATTATCCCAGTTGGCAACGTCACCGATAAACTTGAGCAACGCGCGCCGCAAACCGGAATTGTCAGGCCATGGATTCCACGGCGTCTCCGCAAGCAAAGCCCGTGCCTGGTTCTTGAAATCCTCTGGACACCGCTCATCACACGGATCCGGCAACAACAACGCCAGCAACACCGCCCGTGACGAAGCCAACGGCCGTCGTGCCCACCACATATGCAAGGTGCTGGGATGCCCGTGTCGAATGGATTTCTCCCAGGCGGCGTGACGGGAGACCTCGGCGATGGGAAAGTCTACTTCGGCGAGACGGCGGCAGGTGCGGGGGATCATGGGAGGCTCACAACGGGCAAACTGGATGCATGCATACCTTGCTCTACGGTATTCACAATACCTGAAAACCTGCCCTCCCGGATAACGCATAAGCCCTTCCAACCTCCGCTGCAACCCAAAGGACAGAAAAGCCAGCTAAGGTTAACATCCTCCACCAATCAACATCCTCTTCATTCTCTTGTCCTGATTCCTCCGCCAACGTCATGCTCTCCTCAACCATCCCATCCGGCATGTTGAAACGTCGATCGCAAGTCGACATCCCGCCCTTTGTACTCTCCTCAGCTACCCCGTTCGACAGGTCATTCACAGACGCACATCCCTCAAACACCATCGTCAGCACTAACACCGGTATCATTGCCAAGAACACCCTCATGGTATGACTCCCACTTTTCATCATTGATGCGATTTCATAAATGGCTTTCCAAGCCTGTTAGCCAACACGGATTTTCTCTTGAGCGATTTGTTTGTCCTCTCCTGGTTTTCGGGAGGTGCCTGTTCATACAATCCACACTATAACAATAACGGCCGTTATCAACCATGATATTTTACGGACGTCCTGTCTCTGCTCTGGCGGGGGTGTGCTGTCCGGCCCTGGATTCCTGCGTGCGCAGGAATGACGGGCGGGGGGCTTTGTCGGGGGGCGTGC
>RKSG01000057.1 GCA_007570995.1 Nitrospirales bacterium | reverse complement strand
CCCCTTGGCAGTACGCCTTGCTCCCAGCCTACGGGCTGGCGATCCTGAGTGAGGCCGATCCCTTGGGGCTTTTTTTTGCCTTGGTGCCGGTGCTGTGAGGTGGATCTAAAGGAAATTGCCCCGAGCAGGGGCGAAACAGGGAGCAACCACGGTGGGCAAAATTGCTGAAGTGTTTCTAGGTAAAATACCAAGCTCAAGTGAGGGAAAGTATGCTTTTCGCGGCCAGGCCAACGCGGAGTGGGAGTTGCATTCGTCAGCGACGCGTCGTCTGAGAAGGGCAGGGCGTATACAAACCAACGGCAGCAAGCAGACAAGCAACGGTAAGCTTTGGAATATCTATCGAGGATATCACAAGGAAGACCTTATTTTTCCTGCTCGAACGGCCGGCTTCGATATAGAAGAAGGTCGTGTGGTTTCTGATCTGCAACTTCTCTCCAAACTCCAGCATTTCGGTGCAGCCACGGGACTGATTGATTTTACGTGGAATCCCCTGATTGCACTTTGGTTTGCGTGTGCGGAGCACAGAGAAAAAGGTAAGAAAGGCAAGAAAGGTAAGGAGCGAGATGGCAAGGTATTCGTTGTTAACCTGAACGATACAAACATATATACAAACATATACAAACGTGTCTCCAGTGAGAAAGGGACCATGGAAGAACAGGAGACCATAGAAAAACTTTTTCCGCCCCCATATGACGGCAGCTCGTTGCGGTTGTACTGGGAACCGAAGGTTCGAAGCGAGGCTGGAGCAAGGATTCTGGTGCAGCAAAGTGTCTTTGTTCTGGCACATCCACACGTCCTGCAAGAAGTCGAAGGGGAAATAACAAAGAAAATATCAATCGATTCGTCTGACAAGAAGGCAATCAGGCAGGAACTTGCTGATCTGGGGATTACCCAGCTGTCGCTATTCCGGGACATACATGGGTTCTCTGTGGTTAATGATCAATATGCATCAGGTGTGACAAATGAATGATCCATATGTCTATCGCATCCGCGGTAATCAATTCTATCAACAAGACGATTTCGAAAGCGCGATCGAGCGCTATGACCGATGCATCGCTGCTATCGGGAAGGCGGCTGTCCGTGAGCCATATTATCTTCGAGGAAACGCCAAAGTGGCCAACGGAGATTATGAAGGGGCTATAGAGGACTACAATTCTGCTTTGGAAGGAACAATGGCAGACCTTGAGAGTTACCGTCTGCTCAAGGAAAAAAACATAACAATTCCTGATGATGGATCTGACCGCTGGCGGATTCTGTTCAATCGAGGAAATGTCCAGGCAGAATTGGGGAGGTATGAAGAGGCTTTACAAGATTACAACGAGGCTGTCCGGTGTGCCCCAAAATCTGACCGCTGGCGGATTCTGTTCAATCGAGGAAATGCCAATGCAGCATTGAAGAAATACGAGGATGCCTTACAAGATTACGACAAGGCTGTTCAGCATGTCCGAAATACACCCTATGAGTTGTTAACTGGAATGATTTTCTTTAACCAAGCAAATGCCAAGACGATTTTGGAAAGATACGAAGATGCCATACGAGACTACGAGGAAGCTATTCGTCTGGCAACCACAGGAATTCGTAAGAATAATGCCCGATTCAATAAAGGAAACGTTTTAGTGATGAGTGGTCGTTTTTCCGAAGCACGGCCATGTTATGATGAATCCATTCGCGAAGGATATTCCAAAGCGGTGAGCAATAGAACATCTCTTGAATTGGTCCTCCAGAGCATAGGAGCAAAGTATGACCCCCCCGATACTAAGCGTGGTTCCGATGGAGTGGTCAGTGTTGTTGTAACCGTCAATGATGGGAGCAATGAGAATAGTCGTACCCCCCGATTCTTCAGGTTCGATGGCAATGTCGGTAGTATCGGTAACTTCGGTGGAACAGGTGGTCTTCCAGGTGGGGAGGGATATCCAGGATACCCTCCGTTTCGCGTTGAAGTGAAGACAGGCAATCCACCTCCGCAGCCAGATCCACCAAAAGCCCCATGATCGGCGCCTCCATGTAACGCATATGATCGAATTCCCTGCAAAGGACACCATCTGAATGCCGAAACGAAAGCCGGTCGAGACATCCAAATCTATTGAAACCCTTACGCACCGGGAGGCGACGCGCAAGCACATCCCCACGGTCGAGCATGAGTCTGTGATGGAGAAAGACGACAGGGAGCCCATTCCTGTCGCGTACCAGCGACGCAATCGCGATCTTGATCCACAACTGGTCTGGCGAGGCAAGGACGAACGCGATGCATCGGGCCTGGTGGTTCAATCTCTGCCTCTTTTTATTCAGGAAAAAGTTCACGCGAAAGTACTGGTTGACGACCTGCGTCGCTGGAGCCAGCAGGCCAGGGCAGAGAAAGAGGCCGCCGATCCGGGTTTCCAGCCGGATCTCTATGCTGACTTCAATGGTTTGCCAAACGACAACGCGAAGACCGAGTTCTATCGGCACGACGCCAACTGGTCCAACAGGATGATTCTCGGTGACAGCCTGCTGGTGATGACAAGCCTGGCAGAACGCGAAGGGCTACGCGGGAAGGTGCAGTGCATCTATTTTGATCCCCCCTACGGCATCAAGTTTAATTCCAATTTTCAGTGGTCGACGACCAGCCGTGACGTGAAAGATGGAAAAGCCGAGCACATCACCCGTGAGCCGGAACAGGTCAAAGCCTTTCGGGATACTTGGCGTGATGGGATTCACTCCTATCTGACGTATTTGCGGGACAGACTGACGGTTGCAAGAGATTTGTTGGCTGAGAGCGGCTCGATATTCGTGCAGATTGGAGATGAAAATGTTCATCGCATACGGGTGCTGATGGATGAGGTATTTGGAGAAGGCAATGCGATATCGACAATTATTGTTTCGAAAACAAGCTCGCAAACTTCTTCGGCTCTTCCCACAACGTGTGATTTTATTCTCTGGTATGCACACGAGCGTGAGCGAATGAAATATCGTCAGGTGTTCGTTGCTAAAGATCCCAATACTCCTGAAAGTTCTGCGGGCGAATACAAAAAATTTTGGAGAGGATTCGGCGAATATCTGACCGAAAAACAGGCGCGCAGACTAGAAGGGCACCATCTACGGCGATTTCGTCCAGACAATACGACCAGTCAATCTGGTTCGGAGACAACGCGATTTCAGTTTTCCTACAATGGAACAACATTTTTGCCTGGGTCGGGAGGATGGAAGACCAACCGAAGAGGTTTTGACCGACTCGCTAAATCTGACCGTCTTATGGCACGAGACAAGAGCGTGTCATATGTTCGCTTTCTTGATGATTTTCCTGCGGTTCCTGTCACAGATCTGTGGTCTGATGTGAGATGGGGGTTTGATGCATCCGAAAAGCGATATGTTGTTGAGACTAATCCGCGTGTAATTCAACGTTGCCTCCTTATGGCCACAGACCCAGGTGATCTTGTCCTTGATCCCACATGCGGCTCGGGCACCACTGCCTGTGTTGCTGAACAGTGGGGCCGCCGCTGGATTACGATCGACACTTCCCGCGTCGCGTTGGCGTTGGCTCGTGCCCGCATCATGGGTGCCCGCTATCCATTTTATTTGCTGGCCGATTCCCGCGACGGGCAGATCAAGGAAGCAGAAATCACGCATACCGTGCCGAGTTCGCAGCCTGTGCAGGGAAAGATCCGCCAGGGTTTCGTCTACGAACGCGTCCCGCACATTACACTGAAATCCATTGCCAACAACGCCGAGATTGACGTTATTTGGGAAACTTTTCGGAAGAAGCTGGAACCTCTGCGCGAGAAACTGAACACGGCGCTCAAGGAAACGTGGCAGGAATGGGAAATCCCGCGCACGGCGGGTGCGACATGGTCATCTGCCGCACAGAAGCTGCATGTTGACTGGTGGACGCAACGCATTGCACGTCAGAAGGCGATGGATGCTTCGATTGCGGAGAAAGCCGAATATGAATATCTCTACGACAAACCGTACGAAGATACCAACAAGGTACGTGTCGCCGGGCCGTTCACGGTGGAAAGTCTTTTACCGCACCGGGTGCTGGGAGTGGGCGAGAATGACGAACTCCTGGACAGTATGGTGATGGATAAACCTGACCCCGGAGACATACGGGACTTTGCTCAATTGATCCTGGCCAATCTCAAAACGGCCGGTGTCCAGCAGGCACATAAAGAAGACAGGATCACCTTCACCTCACTGGATCCCTGGCCGGGGCACTTTGTCTGTGCCGATGGCCGGTACCGTGAAGGCGGGAGCGACGATGACGATGCCCGGGCTGAGAGGCGTGCTGCCATCTTCATCGGCCCGGAGTTCGGCACGGTCGCGCGTCCCGACCTTGTCGCCGCTGCTCGTGAGGCGGCCGAGTCAGGCTTCGACGTCCTCATTGCCTGCGCGTTCAACTACGATGCCCCTTCATCCGAGTTCGAGAAACTCGGTTGCATTCCCGTCCTCAAAGCACGTATGAACGCCGACCTCCACATGGCCGATACGCTCAAGAACACCGGGCAGGGAAACCTCTTCGTGATTTTCGGTGAGCCGGACGTTGAAATTCTTGATACCAGCAATGGACAAATCCAGGTCAGGATCAAGGGCGTGGATGTCTTTCATCCCAACTCCGGCGAAGTGCGCTCTGCCGGGCCCGACGGGATCGCCTGCTGGTTTGTTGACACCGATTACAATGAAGAGAGCTTCTTCGTCCGCCATGCCTACTTCCTGGGTGCCAGGGATTCCTACAAGGATCTTAAGAATACGCTCAAAAGCGAGATTGACGAGGAAGCCTGGGCAACGCTCCACAGCGACACTTCCCGCCCGTTCGACAAGCCGAGGTCGGGCCGGATTGCCGTCAAGGTCATCAACCACCTGGGCGATGAAGTGATGAGAGTCTTTCGGATACGCGGCTGAGCACTGGGATGGAAGGGGCGAGGTTGTCGTTCAGCAAACGAGAAAATGGCGAGCGTCTGCGGGACAGGCTTGTACCTGACGATCATGCTTCGCCGTGCCCTCATGTCGTCGTTATTTGACAAAGCCCCGCCGGCGGGCCTAGCATCCTCCACGGGCTCTGGCTTGGTATCTGGCCGGCCCTTTTTTTGTGACCGTTGCATGGAAGGATCGGGTGTGTGAATGGGTAATGTCGTGGTCGTGGGCTCCCAGTGGGGGGATGAAGGGAAAGGGAAAATTGTCGATATTCTGGCCCGGGAGGCGGACGTCATCGTGCGCTTTCAGGGCGGGTCCAATGCCGGCCATACGGTTGTGACGCCACGGGGCACGTTCGTGTTCCATTTGCTGCCATCCGGCATTTTATCCAGGGGCAAGCATTGTGTGCTGGGAAGCGGGGTGGTCATTGATCCCGGGGCGTTGATTGCGGAACTGGACCAGTTGGCTGAACGTGGAACGAAGGTCGGGCGTAATTTTGCCATCAGTCAGCGAGCACATCTGATTATGCCGTATCATAAGGCCATTGATAAGGCGGCGGAAAAAGCGAAAGGCGCCCGTCGTATCGGGACGACGGGGAAAGGAATCGGGCCGGCCTATGTGGATAAAATGGCGCGCATTGGCATTCGCGTGGGCGACCTGATCAACCCTGAGCGGTTTCGGGAAAAAGTCGAGAGCAATTTGGTGGAAATCAACGGGTTTCTTCGGCATGTCCACGGGACACGGGGATTCACAGCCGGTCGCATTTGTGAGGAATACCTTGAGTATGGCCAACGCCTCGCTCCGTATGTGACCGATGATTCCCTGCTGATCCACAAGGCCATGGAAAATGGTCGCCGTGTCCTGTTTGAAGGGGCGCAGGGAACGCACCTTGACGTGGATCTTGGGACGTATCCCTTTGTGACGTCATCCAATGCGTGTGCCGGTGGTGCCTGTACGGGGGGCGTGGGACCGACGAAAATTGATGCGGTGTTGGGCGTCACCAAAGCCTATACCACTCGCGTCGGAAGCGGGCCGTTTCCCACGGAGCTGTCCGATGAGGTGGGGAGCGGTCTGCAGGAACGCGGGCAGGAAACGGGGGCCACGACAGGCCGGGCACGTCGGTGTGGATGGTTGGATGCGATGGTGTTACGCTACGCGGTTCGGGTGAATGGGTGTACCGCGTTGGCGGTGACCAAACTGGATGTTCTGGACGAGGTGTCGGAACTCAAAATTGCGGTGGGGTATCGCTTTCAGGGCAAACTCTATCGCGAGATGCCCGTGGATTTACAGGTCCTGGAGAATTGTGAGCCTGTGTATGAAACGCTTCCCGGTTGGGCCGGGACGACCACAGGGGTGACGAACTACAAAGCCCTGCCAGTTGAAGCCAAAAACTATCTCCGGCGTATCGAAGCGCTGACCGCCTGTCCTGTTTCCATCGTGTCTACGGGGTCGCATCGGGAACATACGATTATGCTGGACAATCCCATGATGTACACCCGTTCCCGTGGTGCACGTTCCAGAATGGGCGTGTCTGGTGCTGTCGCCTCACGCCGGCGTCTCCCACGCGGGGAGGCTTCACGATTGACAACCATCAGGCCGGTTGTTAGCGTGACCACGAAGGCGGAGTGAACGTCATCTGACAGGTGTGATGGCGTAGAGTCTGTTGGTGAAAGTGGTCTTGTCCGTCGTGGTGGGAAGAGAGTAGCCTGTTGATCAGGCGATCAATGTGGGCCGCTAGCTCAGTTGGTAGAGCATCGCCCTTTTAAGGCGAGGGTCCTCGGTTCGAGCCCGAGGCGGCTCACCACTCCCTTCTGCCCGTCGTGTCCCGTGCGGGTGGTCTTGCGTTTTGGAACTGGGGCTTGCTATAACGCCGGATTGCCAGAGGAGTGGGCGGTAGCCCACTTTTTTTTATCGTTCCCCGGCAGCCAGGATGGCGGTCGTGTGGCGTGGAGATGATCGAGGTGAACACCAACGGGCCGGGGAGCCGGGTTCAGCACGTCGCTGAGCCGCTTGCCAGAGCACTCCAGCTGGAAATTGCCGAGGTGGAATGTCAGGGCAAGGGGAGCGGAACGATCATTCGGGTGTTTGTCCGGAAAGAGGGCGGGGTAGGCATTCAGGATTGTGAGCGGCTCCACCATTCGCTCAGTCGAGCACTGGATGTCGTTGATCCCGGCTTCCGGGGGTGTCGTCTTGAGGTTTCTTCCCCCGGCCTGGATCGTCCGCTGAAGCAGCGCAAGGATTACCAACAGGCCGTTGGACAGAACATTCGGGTCAAGCTCCATCAACCCGTTGACGGGAACTGGGTGTTGACGGGCCGGTTGGCCGAGGTCAACGACCAGGGGGTGACTCTGCAAGTGGGGCGATCGTCGCGGACCCGGGCACGGATCCGGGAGGATGTGGCGTTGCCGTGGGAGACGATCGTTCAGACGAAACGGGATATTGACTGGTGACGGAGCGGACGACGGCAGGGGTAGCGTGGGAGACGGGCCAGTGGGGTGACGGGCTCGAAGAGGAGGGGCGATGAAGCACGAACTGATGGCAGTCGTTGAACAAGTGGGGCGCGAAAAAGGCATTGCGAAAGACCGCGTGCTGGCAGCCATGGAGTCCGCGTTGCTGACGGCGGCCAAAAAACGGTATGGCGAGTACAGGAATCTGCAAGTCCGGGTTGATCGTGAGACCGGTGAGATTTCCATTATGTCTGTCAAAATCATTGCGGAGACGATCACCGACGACAAGTTGCAGATTTCATTGGATGAGGCGCGCAGCATGGACGCGGATGCCGAATTGGGCGATGAGATCGGGTCGCTCATTGAACTGGAAGACTTTGGAAGAATTGCCGCGCAGGCTGCCAAACAGGTGATTTGCCAGAAGGTTCGGGAAGCGTCCTGGGAGGCGATCGAGCGAGACTATTCGAAGCGTGAGAACGAACTGGTTCACGGTGTCGTCGTGGGACAGGATCGACGCAATTACCTGGTGGAAATTGGGAAAACCGAAGCCGTCCTGCCCGTTCACGAGCAGATTCCACGTGAAATCCATCACCGGGGCGATCGTATTCGCGCGTTGTTGCTGGAAGTCCGTCGCACACCCAAAGACGTGCAGGTGATTCTGTCCCGTGCGCATCCCCAGTTTGTGGTGAAACTGTTTGAACTGGAAGTACCCGAGGTCATGGAAAAAATTGTCGAGATTCGAGGTGTCGTGCGCGAGCCTGGGGATCGTACCAAGATCACGGTGATCTCCAGAGATAAAGCTGTGGATCCCGTCGGGGCCTGTGTGGGCATTAAGGGGTCCCGTGTCCAGGCAGTTGTGCGGGAACTCAAAGGCGAAAAAATTGATATCATCCCGTGGACCACGGATCTGCGCGTGTTGATCGGCGAAGCGTTGAATCCGGCCTCGATTGAAAAAGTGGGTATTGATGAAGATAAAAAGGCTGCGCTGGTGGTGGTGGCGGACTCGCAACTATCGCTGGCCATCGGGAGAAATGGTCAGAATGTGCGGCTGGCTGCCAAGTTAACGGGGTGGAAAATTGATATCATCAGCGCGAGTGAATATGAGAAAGAGAAACTCGAGCGGGAACAGGAAATCAAGGCGGCTCTGGCAGAAGAAACCGCTGCGCAGTGTGTGCAGAACGCCGAAGTGGCAGAGCCGCCAGTCGAGGTGAAAGGTGAAGACGTGGCAGGTGCGGAGACTGCGACCCCATCTGCCTGTGAGGTGCCCGAGCCGGTGCCTGTGGACAGTGTTGCATCTCAGGGGACATCCTCTGGAAGTCAAGTGATTGCCGATGACAACCCGTAAGACGTCACATGATGATGAAGTGAAAAAAGCCGGCAAGACGCCCGTGCGGAAGACGTCGCGTTCGTCTGGCTCCTCAACCAGGCCGGCGTTATCCAAAGCTGCGCCGTCCAAGTTTGCCAGGAAGGCCACACCCAGGTCTGCCCAGAAGAAAAGCGGCCGTGCCACGACCACTCGTGCCAAGAGCAGCACGACGACTCCCCGTGCCAAAAGGAAGGTCGTGGAAGAAGCTGTTCCGGAACCACACAAGAAACACATTCTTATTAAACGGAAAAAAGAAGACGAGGCGTTGCCCCCCGAGGCATCCAGCCCCGCTTTCCCTGAACACGCCACCCGGGAATCGGCGACGGAGAGTGCCGTCCTGCCCGAAGCAGCGGCTGTGGTGCAGACACCAGGTGCTGCAATCTCCACGGTCCCCACGCCTGCCACCGTGCCCGCCATCGAACATCCCGCGTCGCCTGCGATCCCGGAGCCAGTTGCCGCGCCGCCTGAACAGGCCAGGACGCCGGAACAGGTTAAACCAGCTGGAGAGAAAACCAAGGCGGCGGAAGATGTGAAACAGAAGAAGTTCCGGAAAGGCGGCAGACCACGGGATGCTGATCTCTTTGCGGAAATCTACGAAGACGCGGCTCGATGGCAGGATCTTCGTCCACTTCCGGCCCTGAGACGGGACGAACGATCCCGACATCTCCCGTCTTCCACATCCGCCGAAATCACCAAACCACGAAAAAAGACGGTCAAACTGAACTCCGGCATGACCGTCAAGGAATTTGCAGAACGATTGGGCGTTCGCGTGGCGGAGGTGATCCGCCGGTTAATGGAAATGGGCACCGCCTGCACGATGAATCAACCCATGGACATGGATGCCGGGGTCCTCATTGCCGAAGCGGTCGGGATTCACGTTGAGGTGCAGACTGAAAAGGCCAGTGACGGGCGGTTGGAAGACCTGCTTGAGCCTGCGAACGAGGCCGTGCTCGTGCCTCGTGCGCCGGTCGTCACCGTGATGGGGCATGTGGATCACGGGAAAACGTCGCTACTGGACGCGATTCGTCAGACCAACATGACGGACAGGGAAGCTGGCGGCATCACGCAACACATCGGAGCCTACTCCGTTCAGTTGGGAGAGAAGACGGTGACGTTTCTGGACACGCCAGGGCATGAGGCGTTTACGGCCATGCGCGCGCGGGGGGCACAAGTCACCGATATTGTGGTCCTGGTGGTCGCGGCCGATGACGGCGTCATGCCGCAAACGGTCGAGGCGACGAATCACGCACGGGCGGCCGGTGTGCCGATCCTGGTCGCGATCAACAAAATTGATCTCCCGGGGGCCAATCCGGATCGGGTCAAGCACGGCCTGTCGGAGCACGGGCTCGTTCCCGAAAGCTGGGGGGGGCAGACTATTTACTCGGAAGTGTCGGCGAAAGCCAGGCAGGGAGTGGAGACGTTACTGGAAATGATCCTGCTGCAAGCCGAGGTCATGGAGTTGCAGGCGGATCGGGCCTGTCCCGCGAGGGGCGTGGTGCTGGAAGCCCAACTGGATCGTGGGCGTGGGCCTATGGCCACGGTGCTGGTGCACGGGGGGATGTTGAAGGTCGGCGACGTGTACGTGGTGGGCGCGACCAGCGGTCGCGTGCGGGCGATGGTGTCGCATGATGGGAAACCTGTTAAGGAAGCCGGCCCGTCGACTCCCGTCAAGGTCATGGGGTTACTGGGATTGCCGGCCGCTGGGGATCAACTGGTCGTTGTCAAAGAGGAATGGATGGCACGCGAGCTTGCTGAATCCCGACAGCAGAAACTTCGTGCGGCCGGGCTTGTTACCGGATTCAACCGAGTCACCCTGGATGATCTGCTGGCACAAGGCCAGCGACCGGACAAAAAGGTGTTATCGGTGTTGTTGAAAGCCGATACCCAGGGGTCGGTGGGGGCCTTGCAGGAAGCGGTGGGCAAACTGTCTTCCGAGACGGTCATGGTGCAGATTCTTCATCAGGGCGTTGGCGGGATTACCGAATCGGACGTGTTGCTGGCGTCTGCGTCGAACGCGCTGGTGATCGGGTTTCACGTTCGTCCGGAACCCAAAGCGACGGCGCTTGCTGAACGGGAGGGTGTCGATATTCGACTCCATACCATCATTTATCGGGTGATCTCGGATCTTCAAGCGGTCGCGGAAGGGTTGCTTGAGCCGACGGTGACGGAGCGTGTGCTGGGACGGGCAGAAGTTCGGCAGGTCTTTACGATCTCGAGGGTCGGCACGATTGCCGGTTCGTACGTCCACGACGGGCAGATTGCCCGCGCGAGTCAGGGCATTCGATTGTTGCGGGATAATGTTGTGGTTCATGAAGGGACGCTCGGCTCGTTGCGGCGCTTTAAGGATGATGTCCGGGAAGTGCAGCAGGGGTATGAGTGTGGGATCAGCATTGAAAATTTCAATGATATTAAGGTAGGCGATGTGATCGAGGCCTACATTCTTGATAAAGAAGCGGCCAGGCTGTAGCGCGTGGTCGAACGGTGCGGCGCGTGAACGGGACAGAGCCAGGGCATTGCGGGCTCGGTGAGTGACCGGGATGGTGGTTGGAGTGTGTCGGATCGCGTTGCATCTGCCCGAGGGGCATTCGCTCAAGTCAAAACGGCATATTCTTTCCAGCCTCAAAACGCGTCTCTGCGCGACGTTCAACGTCTCCGTGGCTGAGCTTGACGATCATGATCTGTGGCAGCGGTCTGTGCTGGGCATTGCCTGTATTGCGAATGAATCGCGTCATGTGAATCGGGTGCTCGATCAATCGTTGAACATGATTCGGGCCGTGCCCACTCTGGAGTTGCTTGATTCGCGTATTGAACTCTTATAGGGGGGCGTTGGGGGCGGAGTGTGAGGAAACATGGACGTCGTGTCGAAGCCAACCAAACGAGCGGTCAGGGTGGCGGATCAAATCAGGATGGAAGTCGCTGACGTTCTCTCCAGAAAGTGCAGGGACCCGCGGCTTCGCTGTGTCACGGTGACCGATGTGGCGATGAATGGTGATCTGCGGGTAGCCAATGTCTCTGTGTCCCTGCTGGCTCCCCGGGGCGATGTGGAAACTCTCATGGGGATTCTCAGGAACGCAGCGGGGTTTGTGCGTTTGGAATTAGGGCGACGCCTGGATTTGCGCTATACGCCGGAGGTGAGATTCCGGTTCGATGCGAGAGGGCCGCACCAGGAACACATTGATCGGATTCTCAGTGCCGTGCTTCCAGTTGATGCGGAATCGGGGAGCGAAGGACATTGCCGTGTCGGTGCCTGTGATGAGGGACAGGCATGATGGCCGGGATGCTTGAGGATGTGTCCCCTGTCACGGGAATCCCGCTGGCGACACGGCACGGCGTCTTGAACGTCTGTAAGCCGGCAGGCTGGACGTCGCACGATGTGGTAGCCAGGGTGCGCCGTCTGCTTCAGGTTCGGAAAGTGGGCCATGCGGGCACGCTGGACCCTGATGCAACAGGCGTGTTGCCTGTCCTGGTCGGGCAGGGAACGCGACTGTCGTCGGTGCTTGTCGATTGGGATAAGGAATATGAGGCCGTGTTGCGCCTGGGGCAGGAGACGACGACTCAGGATGCCACCGGTGCTGTGACCAGGGACTGTCCAACCCATGGCCTGTCGGACGAAACCGTTCGCGCGGTGATGAATGACTGTCAGGGGGAACAGTGGCAGGTGCCTCCCATGTATTCGGCGGTGAAAGTCAGCGGACAACCACTGTACAAGGCCGCGCGCAAAGGGAAAACCATTGATCGCCAGGCGCGTGCCGTTGTCATTTACCGACTCGAGATCACGAAGCTGGCCCTGCCGTCTGTCACATTCCTGGTTCGGTGTTCCAAAGGCACCTACATTCGGACCTTATGCGCGGAGATCGGCCAGCGATTGGGGGTGGGCGGACATTTGAGTCGCCTGACCCGCGTGCGTGTCGGGCCGTTGCACCTTGACCGGTCTGTGTCGCTGGACGATATCGTCCATGGCCAGGATCTCATGCAGCACGGTGACGCGTTCCTGAGTCTCGATGATGCCGTCGCGCATCTTCCCGCGGTGGTGGTGGGTGCCGACATGGCGGAGAAGGTCTGCCACGGCGTTCCGCTTTCGGAAGCGGTCGTGTGGTCGGATACGGGTCAGGACAACCCGCCCAGCACGTTGATTCGCGTCAAAGATGAAAAGGGACGGTTACTGGCTCTGGGACAATGGGTGCCGTCCCCTGGTCAAACCCAGGGGCATGCATTCCCGCAGCCACCCCCTCCGTCATTCCTGCGAACGCAGGAATCCAGGGGGGGACGCCAGGGGCAGGCGTTGTTTCCACCGGGTGCCTCTCCGACAGGGTCGGGGTCTCCGGTGAGACAATTGCAGATGGTCAAAGTCTTTGGAGGGCATTCGTAGGCGCAGGGGGCCGGCTCGCTCTTGCGCAATCAGCCCCCCCATTCCTGCGCACAGCCTGCCCCTGGCTTTGACCAGGGGCAGGAATCCAGGGGTGTGGAGGGGCTTCAGGAAGGAGACCAGATATGGCAGCGGTCAAAGAAGCAAAACCGGATATTGTGCAACGTCATCGGCGTCACGAGCAGGATACGGGTTCGTCGGAAGTGCAAATTGCCCTGCTGACGAATCGCATCAACTATCTCACGGATCATTTGCGCACCCATACCAAAGATCGGCATTCACGACATGGGTTGCTGAAAATGGTGAGCCGTCGCCGACGTCTGCTGAATTATCTGCATCGCGAAGACGTGGGTCGGTATCGCGCGGTGCTGGGAGCCTTGGGACTGCGGAAGTAACTGCGCCACTCAATGGTTGAGCGGCCTGTCAAGCATGCCCCTGGCTTTGACCAGGGGCCGGTAGGAAGGGAGAGACGAATGGTACATGCAGTGGAATTTGAGGTAGCGGGACGCACGATGCGATTGGAGACAGGGCGGGTCGCCAAGCTGGCTGACGGGGCGATCTGGGCCTCCTATGGCGATACGGTGGTTCTGGCGACGGCCGTGGCCGCGCATACGGCGAAACCGGATCAGGATTTTTTGCCGCTCACCGTCAATTATCTGGAAAAGGCCTATTCGGCCGGGAAAATTCCGGGAGGATATTTCAAGCGGGAAGGAGCGCCGTCGGAAAAAGAAGTCTTGACCAGTCGGCTCATTGACCGGCCCATTCGTCCCCTGATCCCCGCCGGGTTTTGTTACGAGACGCAGGTGATCGCCGCGGTGCTTTCTATCGATCACTCGATGTCTTCTGAAGTTGTCGGTATCACGGCGGCCTCTGCCGCGCTTGCGATCTCGGACGTGCCCTTTGGGGGGCCGTTGGCAGGAGTCAGAATCGGGCGTGTGGGCAGTCAACTGGTCGTCAATCCTCCCATGCGGGATCTGGAGAACAGTACCCTCGATCTGGTGGTCGCCGGCACACAGGACGCGATCATGATGGTGGAAGCGGGGGCGAATCGGCTGTCCGAAGCCGTGATGCTCGAGGCGCTGGAGTTGGCGCATACGGAAATCCGGCGCATGGTGGCGAAGATCGTTGAGTTGAAGGACGCCGTGGGACGTCCCAAACGGGTGGTGCCTGTTGCCCCGATCAGTGAAGAATTGCCGGGCCAGGTGAAGGCGTTGGTTGCCGATCCCATTCGAAGTGCTGTGCTCATACCCAATAAAACCGAACGGCAGCAGCAGTTTGATCACATACTCGCCAATGCAGTTGACACGCTCGGGCAGGAAGACCCGGTCCGTCGTTCGCAGATCAAGACCCTCTATCGTGAATGTGAATATCGGGAAGTTCGCGAGATGATTCTCGAAACGAAAACCAGGGCCGACGGTCGAGGGACAGCCGATATTCGTCCCATCACGTGCGAGACCGGTCTGTTGCCGCGTGCGCATGGTTCCGCTCTGTTCACGAGAGGGGAAACCCAAAGTCTGGCCGTGGTGACACTGGGCACCACAGATGATGAGCAACGCATTGACGCACTCGAGGGAGAATATTTCCGTACCTTCATGCTCCACTATAATTTCCCGCCTTTCAGTGTCGGGGAAACACGGCCGTTGCGTTCGCCCGGACGGCGGGAAGTGGGACATGGGAAACTGGCCGCGCGTGCCTTGCAGTCCATCCTGCCGAGTAAAGAGGCGTTTCCTTATACCATTCGCATTGTGTCGGATATTCTGGAATCCAACGGGTCATCCTCCATGGCCACGGTGTGTGGGGGCACATTGGCCCTGATGGATGCCGGTGTGCCGATTAAAGAACCGGTGGCGGGCATTGCCATGGGACTGATCAAGGAAGGGGACCGGGTCCTGATTCTGTCGGATATTCTTGGACTCGAAGACCATCTGGGAGACATGGATTTTAAGGTAACGGGGACGCAGGACGGGATCACGGCTTTGCAAATGGACATCAAGATCCAGGGAATCACCACGGACCTGATGCGGCAGGCGCTGGAACAGGCCCGCGTGGGCCGCCTGCATATTCTGGAAAAAATGCGGGAATCACTTGCCTCGCCACGGGAGTCACTGGCTCCCTATGCCCCGCGCATTTTTACGCTTCAGATCAAAACCACTAAAATTCGCGATGTGATCGGGCCGGGAGGGAAGGTCATTCGAGGCATTATTGCGGAGTGCGGGGTCAAGGTGAATGTCAATGATGCGGGGCTGGTGACGATTGCCGCGGTGGACGAAGATTCGGCCAATCGGGCGATTGACATGATTAACCGGTTGACGGAAGAAGTGGAAGTGGGGAAAACGTATCAGGGGACGGTCAGAAAAATTGTCGAATTTGGGGCCTTCGTCGAGATTTTACCCAACGTGGACGGCCTGGTCCATATTTCACAACTGGCTGAGCATCGTGTCAAATCCGTGGCCGATGAACTGGCTGAAGGTGAACAAATCCTGGTCAAAGTGATGGGAGTCGACAGACAGGGCAAGATTCGTTTGAGTCGGAATGAAGCCGTCAGGGATGCGGCACAGGCTTCCTCGGAGATCCCCGCGGGGAGTTGACCGGCATGATCTGCCGCTGTGGCCCTGTCACACGCGGTGGCGATCAGGAGAGCAGCCGTGACACGTAAGATATTCCTCGATAACGGTGTGCGAGTCGTCATGGAGCCGATGCCGTCTCTCAAGTCCGTGGCGGTGGGCGTCTGGGAAAAAGTCGGCACCAGGGATGAAGGCCCGGATCAAAAAGGACTGGCGCACTTCCTTGAGCATATGATGTTCAAGGGCACACGCCGTCGCTCTGCCGCCAGGATTTCTCATGAAATCGACGGCCTGGGTGGTGAGATGAACGCCTTTACCACCCACGAAACCACCACCCTGTATCTCAAGGTCCTGGATCAACAGATCGAGCAGGCGGTGGACCTGTTAGCCGACATCTTCCATCACTCCCTGTTTGAACGCAAAGAAATCGAACGAGAAAAACAGGTCGTGCTGGAAGAGATCCGGACGGTTCGGGACGACCCCGAAGATCTTGTGCAGGAACTTCACGCTCAGCAGGTATTGCGGGGGCATCCGCTGGGACGGTCAATTCTGGGAGATCGTGTCACCATGAAGCGCATTCAACGACGTGATGTGATCCGCTATCTGGATGAACACTATTGTCCTGAGAAAACCGTGGTTGCCGTGGCGGGCAATTTTCAGGTCAAGGCCGTGGCAGCACTCCTCAACGATTCGTTCGGGAAATGGAACCTGGCCGGAGGGAGCAGGAATGGAGGGAGCAGACGACATCCTCCCCGTGTACGGGGAGGGACGTTTGTGCATCATAAGCGGTTGGAGCAGGCCCATCTCTGCATTGGATTCAAGGGGCTTCCCGTGGCGCATCCGGCCCGCTACGCAGCCCATACGCTGAATGCTCTGCTTGGCGGAGGAATGGGTTCCCGTCTCTTTCAGGAAATTCGGGAAAAACGGGGACTCGCCTATTCGATCTATTCGCACTTATCCAGCTTTTCAGATGCGGGGGTCTTGACCATTTGTGCGGCCAGTGGTGCGAAGGAAGTGCCATCGGTGGTGGATGTGGTGTGCCGGGAAGTCAACAAATTACGCAAACGAGGACCGGCACCTGCGGAATTGGAGCGAACCAAAAATCATCTGAAAGGGACCCTGATGCTGCGGTTGGAAGGAACCTATGGCCGAATGAGTAAACTGGCCAAGGATGAAATTGCCCAGGGGCGATACGTGTCACTTCGGGAACTCGTGTCCGAAATTGATCGCGTGTCTGCGCGTGATGTGCAGGAAATCGGCCGTGAACTCCTGGATTTTGACTCTATGGCCGTGACGGTGCTGGGTCCCGTGACGCCGGCGGTCTTTCAGAATGGAAATGGTGTCGGAAAACCTTGAAAAAATCTTCTGGATTTCCTTGGAAAGGCACTTGACAACTCCCGACGGTGTCAGTAGCATGGCCCCTCAGTGACGGGAGGTTGTCAGTTTGTGTGAGACCGTCAGGAATGTGGTGTTGCAGGGAGATTTTTTCGGTTACAAAGTGTCTGTCGTGATATTTCATTATGTCATCCTAAGTTCAAAGGAGGGGGCGATGAAGAAGTCATTTTCCCGTGGGGCGTTGTTGGGTATGGTAGCCGCAGGTCTGATGACGTTCGGGTTTGTCGGTCTGGCGGATGCCCAGAAGGGGCCCTGCTCAAGTAACAAAAAGTGTAAGGGCGATCCCAGTGATGTGGCGACTATCGGTTCCATGAAACTCAAAGGGACCATGGCTTCCAGTTTGAAGGGCCGGGTGTACGCACATTGGGCGGACAATCCCGGCGGAGAAATTCTCTTCGGCATTCAGTACTGGAATACCAGCAGCCCTGCCGAGACGGGTGATCCTCTGGGCCGTGCGTCCGATGACCGGGACGTATCGATCCCTGATCCCCTCTTTGTCTGCTGTGCGTGGGGATATCAAGGTGGAGAGGAACGCAACAATCCGTATGCAGGATGGTACAACCCGCAAACCACAGTTCGGTTGCGTGTCAAAGATGCCGCGTTGATGAAGAAAATCACCGACATGTCGCAGGAACTTGTGGCGATGGAAGTCCAGCTCGACGGTAATACCATCACGGGCTTCAATGTACTCAAGTAACAAGCGACTGTGGCAGGTTTGCTGGATGGATTTTCATACAGAAACGTTTATTTCCCGAATCTTTTATTTTCGCAAGGAAGGGGAGGAATCATGAAAATCAGTCAATCAGGGTTGGCGGTGCTGACTGCCTTGATGTTGGTGGGGTGCATGGCCTCCAGTGCACTCGCTATCGAAGCATTTCAGGAGAGGTTTGAGTGGGGCGATCTTGCCAAGCCAACGACCATTCGTGCCAGGGTGGCTGTTGTGGATCCGTATGAAAAGGCCGCGTGGATTAATGCAGCGGTATTTGGTGGCAATGCCGAGAGCGGCTACTACTGGCAGAAATATTTTCCTGGGAAGAATTTGAAGGTGTATCCGGCCAATGACAAAGTGTGGAAGGCCTTGGAGTCGTTGGGGAAAGGCTCACACAGTCAGGCTGTGATGAGCGGCACGAAGCCTTCCCATTACACGCTGGTCGAGCTTGTGGTGCAGGAAACTGAACAGAATCATCGCGTGGTGTCTTCGGTGAAGAAGTTGAAAGAGGTTGCCGGCACACCGGATAAGCCGCGCAGCATTCACAGCCTGCGGGCCATCAGCGTCGTGGATTCGATGGACAACAACCACTGGGCGCAAAACAAAAAGATGCAGTACGATGTGATCGTTCCTGGTGTGGGACCGATTTCTGGAGTGATTCCCTATTCCAACCAGAAGCCCCACATGTCCAAAGGGACGAAATCCGGGAAGTTCGGGGGATTGTTGCAGTAAACTGCAAGGTCCCGAGGGAAGCAGAAAGGGCAGAACCTGAAAAGGTTCTGCCCTTTTTTTATTTGGAGTCAAGCCGTTGTTGAATATCTGCCAGGTGATTGAGTGCTTCCAGTGGAGTCACGGCGGAGAGATCCAGTTGTTTGATTTCCTCAAGCAGGGGATGAACCGGAGGAGGGGCAGGTAATGTGGCTGGTGCGTGATCAAGATCGTCCTGTTGCCGAAGACTGGCCCGCATATTTTCAGAAGACGCATGTTGTTCCAGTTGTGCCAGGACGGCTTCCGCTCGTGCAATGATGGTTGAAGGCAGTCCCGCGAGTTTGCCGACGTGGATGCCGTAACTGCGGTCGGCTTTCCCCTGTTTGATCTTTCTTAAGAAAATAACCTGGTCTTTGTCCTCTTTCACGGCAACCGTCAGGTTTTGCACACCTTCCCGGAAATGTTCCAGATCCGTGATTTCATGGTAATGAGTCGCAAAGAGGGTTCTTGCCCCGAGTGTGCGTCGGTCCTGAAGATATTCCGCGATGGCCCATGCCAGACTTAATCCATCGTAGGTACTGGTTCCTCTCCCTATTTCGTCCAGTAGAATAAGACTGCGAGACGTGGCACCCTGTAAAATTTTTGCAGTCTCCAGCATTTCTACCATAAACGTGCTCAACCCGAAGGCCAGATTGTCGGACGCCCCCACCCTTGTGAAAATTCTATCGACGATGCCAATCCTGGCTGCGGTGGCGGGAACAAAACATCCAATATGGGCCATGAGCGTAATCAATCCGGTTTGTCGTAAAAACGTGCTTTTCCCTGCCATGTTGGGGCCGGTGATGAGTAGTAACCGATGGGAATCAAGATCGACGTAACAGTCGTTAGGAATAAACCCTTCGCGCAAGTCAAAGTGTTCGACCACCGGATGGCGCCCATTTGTTATGGCAATGATGCCATCATCACGAATCTCTGGTTTGACGTATCCATGGATGGAAGCCACTTCCGCAAAGTTGACGAGCACATCAAGAAGAGACAACTGCCGGGCCATTGTTTGAATGCGGAACACATGGCGGGCAATCTCTTTGAGAATGGTCTGAAAACGCTCGTGTTCGGCGTTGCGTAATTGTGCCTGTGACCCGGAAATCCGGGTTTCGATGTGTTGCAGTTCGTCGGTCATATACCGCTCGGCATTGGCCAGTGTTTGTTTACGTCGAAAATGTTCGGGTACGCGGGACAGATTGGCTTTGGTCACTTCAATACAGTATCCAAAAACCTGATTGTATTTGATTTTCAGAGAGTCAATCCCGGTGTTCTTCCGTTCGCGTTGTTCCAAAGTGGTCAGCCATTGTGTGCTGTCCCGTGTGATGGTTCGAAGATTGTCGACGACGGGGTCGAAGCCGTCCCGTATAATCGTTCCCTCTTTGGTCGAGGCCGATGCATTAGGATCAATGGAGTCCTCAATGAGGGCGGTGATGTCCGACAGGGGATCCCAGTGCTGGAACATGGATGTGAGGATCGGATCTGCCATGCTGTTGAACAGAGGAATAAGCCGGGGAAGAATCTGAAGGGAGTCTTTGAGGCACAGCACGTCCCGCGGAGTGGCGGTTCCCATGCCTACGCGGCTGCTTAGCCGCTCCAGATCGTAGAGTTCCTGCAATAAGGCTCGAATTTCCAGGCGAGTCTTCAGGGTGCCCTGGAACACGGACACCGCCTGGAGGCGGCGTTGAATGGCCGCCGGATCCGTCAGGGGACGAACGATCCATTGACGCAACCGTCGGCTGCCCATCGGCGTGACCGTGTGGTCAAGCACCGACATCAAGGTGGACTGTTTGTGCTCGGGGTTCAACGCCTGAATCAGTTCCAGGTTGCGAATGGTCATCGCGTCCAGCTGCATTTCACGGGTGGCTTCGCGTATGTCCGGTCTTTGGATGTGGTGATGATCCAGAGTCGGCTGGGTCTGTTCCAGGTATCGCAACATGCCGCCTCCCGCCGGCACGCCGGGATGGTCATGCGTGAGTCCAAGCTCTTCCAGTCGTTCCACGCCGAACTGCGACTGGAGTCTGTCCTGCGAAGCCTGCACCTCGAAACAGTCAGATGGCTGTTTGGTCACACGGGGCAGCCGAAGAGAGATCAACATCGCATGGAGATCTGGCACCTGCTCTCCCGTTTTCTCCGGGACAAGCACTTCCCGAGGCCCCAGGCGAATGAGCTCATCCAGCAGATCTTCCTGCCCGTACTTGCCGGAAAATTCAGCGATGAAAAAGTGTCCGGTCGAAAGATCAACCGCGGCCAGGCCGAAGTGGATCGTGGTCTTGACGACACGCATTGATACGGCAGCCAGAAAGTTGGCCTCTTTGGCGTCGAGCAACTCGTCGTCGAACACCGTACCGGGCGTGTAGACTCTGATGACCTTTCGTCTGACCAGACCTTTGGTCAGTTTGGGGTCTTCGATCTGTTCGCAGAGTGCAACGGTTTTCCCGGCTTTCAACAATTTCGCCAGATAGCTTGTGGCGGCATGATACGGAACGCCACAGAGCGGAACGGGATTGGCACTCTGCTTGTCCCGGGAGGTCAGGGTGATATTGAGTATGGCCGCAGCCTCGGTCGCGTCCTCATAAAACATTTCATAAAAATCTCCCACCCGAAAAAACAGAATCGCATCCTGGTGGTCCCGTTTCACGTTGCGATACTGTTTCAGCAGGGGGGTCAGTTCGGGTTGACTCATGATGGGTTACCTGGTGTCTGCCATGATCGTCTGGAGCAGTCCATGACTTCGTGGGCCAAACGCCTGCAAACTGGCGCGACGGGATGTGTGCCCCGCATGGGTGAAATGAATCGACAGGTAATCGCTGGGCAACCAGGCCGGGGGGAGTCGGTCGGCCCATTCAATGAGCACGGCAAAATGGCCAGTCAAATAATCGGCCAGGCCTGTTTCATGCACGTCCCGGGGAGCGTCAAGGCGATACAGGTCAACATGGGCCAGAGCAATGGGGCCGATGTATTCCTGAATCACGACGAAGGTCGGGCTACTGACCACGTGCGCGGAGAGCCCTGTGCCACGGGCAAGGCCGCGGACAAAGGTCGTTTTCCCGGATCCCATCTCCCCCGTGAGGGCAATGACCTGGCCCTGCTGCAGGTGACGTCCGATGGTTGAGCCGAAGTGTTCGGTGTGCCATGCCGATTCCAGGGGAAGGGGCTGTGGCTGTGCTGGATCACTGTCCATGGGTGCCGACTGAAACGGGTGCAGCCCCCCCGACATGCAGGACATGCGTGATGGCCCGGGGCAGATAGTGCAAAAGATCACCGGCTATCAACCCGGCATGCCCGTACTCTTCAGCCGCGAGATCGCCTGCCAGTCCGTGGAGATAGACACCGCTCCGGGCCGCCTCCCAGGGGGCGAGTCCCTGGGCCAGCAGGCCGGCAATGACGCCGGTGAGTACGTCTCCCGTGCCGCCCGTCGCCATGCCGGGGTTTCCGGTTGGCGAGATGGACGTGTGACCATTCGGGTGAGCGATGATCGTGCGTGCGCCCTTGAGGACCACGATACTCGAATGCATGCGGGCACAATCCTGAGCCACCTCCAGTCGGTTACGGATGATTGTATCCGTCGTCGTGCCAAGCAAGCGGGCCATTTCCCCGGGATGTGGGGTCAGAATGGGGGGAACGGGGCGCGTACACAGGCTGTCTGTCTGCCCGGCCAGAGCGTTGAGGGCGTCGGCATCAATGACGATTGGACGGTCACAATGCGCGATCAGCGTCCGCACCACATCAACGGTTTCCGCCTGCGTGGATAATCCCGGGCCAATGCCGATTGCGCTGCGGGATTGCATGAAGGTGAGCAGACGGGGCAGGGCCTGTCGCGACAGTGTGGCGTCGCAGGTTTCAGGCAGCGGGAGCGTCATGGCTTCCATCACGCCTGCGGTCAGACTCGCCTGTACGCTGGCCGGCGTTGCCACTGTGACCAGTCCGGATCCCACTCGGAGTGCCGCTGTGGCAGCCAGGGCAGCGGCTCCGTTTGTTCCCGATGCCCCCGCGATGATGCCGGTGTGACCAAAGGTCCCTTTGTGGGAGGATGCCCGGCGTGTCGGGAGCCAGGCCCGAATCGCGTCAGGAGTCAACAACTCAATCGGAATGTGCATCGACTCCACATACGAATGCGGAATCCCGATATCGACGTACTCCACCTGGCCCGTATGATCCACGCCCGCTCCCGTCAACAGTCCGAGTTTGGGATTGCCAAACGTGACGGTCAGGCTGGCATGCACCGCGGTCCCCAGCGTCGCGCCGGTGTCCGCATGAATGCCGGAGGGAAGATCCACCGCGATGGCGGGAATCCCCGATGTGTTCATCGTGTGAATTGCTTCTTCGTACAGGCCGGCGATGGGCGCGGAGGTTCCCGTGCCCAGCAGTGCGTCAACGAGCAGGTGACTCCGTTGCGTCAAGTGGCGCATACGATCCGGAGACGGAGCGCGGACGACATGTGACAGGCCCGCTTCTTTTCCCATGCGCTGATACATCAGTTTTGCGTCGCCTTTGAGATCGCGGGCCTGGGCCAGAAGACAGACCCGCACCTTGGCGCGTTTGCGATGGAGGAGCCGTGCGATGACAAACCCATCGCCTCCGTTGTTTCCCTTCCCGCAGAAGATCGTGACCGTTTTCCCCTTCAGGGGGGCGAACCGTGTTTCCATGGCCGCGACCACGCCGGCACCTGCCCGTTCCATCAGGACCTGCCCGGAAACGCCGGCTTCCTGGATCGTGCGACGATCAAGTTCTTGCATCTGATGGGCGGTGACAATTTTCATGCCGATGCTGGGACGAATGTGTCGTGTCGCTTAACGGCTGGACGAGAACGGAATGCAAGCCCGCATTTCTCTGACTGCCCGTTCGAGGCCGACGAGAACGGCGCGGGAAATAATACTGTGGCCGATATTGAATTCCACGATCTCATTGATGGACGTCAGGCGTCGGATATTGTGATACGTCAGGCCATGACCGGCATGCACCTCCAGGCCCAGCTGCCGTGCGAGGCCGGCTCCCTGAATCAGGGACTGAACGGCTTCCTGGATGTCTGGGGGATGGTGGCTGTTGGCATAGTGCCCGGTGTGCAGTTCAATGGCATCGGCACCGACGCGACCCGCGGCGCGAATGTGCGAGGGGGCCGGGTCAATGAACAGACTGACCGGAATCCGGGCGTCGTGCAGGCGACTGATCAGGAGCGCGAGTCGATCCTCATGGTCCGTGACCGCTAACCCGCCTTCGGTCGTTAATTCCTGTCGTTGTTCGGGAACGAGCGTGACTTGATCGGGCCGGACGCGCAACGCAATGTTCGTCATGGTGTCTTCGGCAGCCATTTCCAGATTGAGAGCGGACGGCACGGTTTCACGAAGCCGCGTCAGGTCCTGTTCCTGAATGTGTCGGCGGTCTTCACGGAGATGGACGACCAGGCTGTCGGCTCCCCCGAGGTCCGCCAGCACTGCCGCCGCCACCGGATCCGGCTCATGACCTCCCCGGGCCTGCCGGAGCGTGGCCACGTGATCAATATTGACGCCGAGTCGAGCCATCCAACACCGTTTGTATCTCGCAGCAGAATCGTGGCAGGAGAGGACCGTCCTAATACAGGGTGGCATTATGGCAAAACATGCACGGGGGGCGCAATGAAACCCGTTAGCAGACAACGCGTTGCGTTGACGGGGGAACGGCCCTCTACTACAATGCCCACGCGTGCCGGCATGACTCGTCATTGTCAGCCATGTCCCGACACAGGCACGAGAGTCTGCCGTGGAAAATTTTTTTCGCATTCAACGTCTCCCACCCTATGTGCTGGGTCAGGTCCAGGCACTCAAACACGACGCGCGACAGCGTGGGGAAGATGTCATTGACTTTGGGGTAGGGAATCCCGACCAGGCGACACCACCCCACATTGTTGAGAAACTGGTCGAAGCGGCGCAAAAAGGGAAAAACCATCGGTACTCGGCTTCCCGCGGCATTACCAAATTACGCCGTGCCATCAGTGACTGGTACGGGCGACGGTATGACGTGGAGATTGATCCGGAGACCGAAGCCATTGTGACGCTGGGAGTCAAAGAAGGCCTGTCGCATTTGGTCCTGGCGATGTTGAGTCCGGGCGACGTGGTTTTGACGCCCACACCGACGTATCCCATTCATATGTACAGCGTGATTATTGCCGGTGGGGAGGTGCGCGGCGTCGAGCTTCGCCCCACCGACGATTTTTTTGCCAATCTCACGCGCGCGTATCGCCAGAGTCAGCCCAGGCCGAAAGCCCTGATCATGAGTTTTCCCCACAACCCGACCACGAGCGTGGTGGATCTGGAGTTTTTTCAGAACGTCGTGGCCTTTGCACGTGAACATGCTGTGTACGTCATTCACGATCTGGCGTATGCGGATATTGTCTTTGACGGGTATCGTGCCCCCAGTTTGTTGCAGGTGCCGGGAGCCAAAGACATTGGTGTGGAATTTTACTCCTTATCCAAAAGCTACAACATGCCTGGATGGCGCGTGGGGTTCTGCGTCGGCAATCGTGACCTCATTGCGGCCTTAACCAAGATCAAAAGTTATTTGGATTACGGCATGTTTCAACCCGTCCAGATCGCCAGTATCATCGCGCTCAACGGGTCACAGGATTACACGAAGGACATTGTGGCCCGCTATGAACGCCGTCGTACGACCCTGGTCGCCGGACTGAATCGCATCGGCTGGACGGTTGATTATCCGCGCGCCACGATGTTTGTGTGGGCGCGCATCCCTCCGACCCACGCCCGCCACGGCTCTCTCGAATTTTCCAAGCTGCTGCTCCGCGAAGGCAAAGTGGCGGTGTCGCCGGGGATCGGCTTTGGGGAAGGCGGCGATGAGTACGTACGGTTTGCCCTGGTGGAAAATGAACATCGCATCCATCAGGCCATTCGCGGCATCAAGGTCGCGTTAGCACACTGACCAGTCATCGTGGGTGCACATGAAGGATGAAATTGGCATCGGGATTGTCGGATTTGGCACGGTGGGGTCCGGGGCGGCCACCATCCTGTTCAGGAACGCCGAGCTGATTGCGCGACGCGTGGGGTCATCGCTGCGCGTGAAACGAATCGTGGATCGTGACGTGACCTCGGATCGTGGCCTGGCACTGCCCGAGGGAGTGCTGGGGACGGATCTCCAGGCGCTGATGCAGGATGCCTCGATTGATATCGTGGTCGAACTGGTCGGTGGGTGTGAGGTGGCCAAACGCATCATGCTCGACGCGATTGACGCGGGGAAACACGTTGTCACCGCGAATAAAGCGCTCCTGGCGACGCATGGCGAAGAGGTGTTTGCCGCTGCCCATCGCGCGGGCGTGGACGTGGGGTTTGAGGCCAGTGTGGGCGGGGGAATCCCGATCATTCAGTCGCTGACCGGGGGACTGGCTGCCAATCGATGTGTGTCCCTGGTCGGTATTCTGAATGGCACCTCCAATTATATTCTGACTCGGATGAAGTGCGAGGGGCAGGACTTCCAGGAGGCCCTGGCGCATGCCCAGGCCGCCGGCTATGCGGAGGCCGATCCGGCGTTTGATATTGAAGGCGTTGATGCTGCGCACAAACTGGCCATCATGGTCAGTCTGGCGTATGGCACGCCCGTGACCATGCAGGATATTTATACCGAGGGCATCCAGCGGTTGACCGCGCTGGATATTCGCTATGCGTCGGAACTGGGGATGACGGTGAAACTGCTGGGTGTGGCGAAACACCATGGGGAGAGCATCGAAGCCCGCGTGCATCCGACGATGATTGACTCAACGGCGCCGCTGGCTCGGGTGGATGGCGTGTATAACGCCATTCACGTCGTTGGCGATGCGGTGGGCGACGTCATGCTGTACGGGCAGGGGGCGGGTTCGCTCCCCACGGGGAGTGCTGTGGTGAGCGATGTCATGGACATTGCCCGGAACGTTCGCCAGGGTGTCCGCGGGCGTGTGCCGCCGACCTCGTTTCACATGGATTGTCGCACGCCGGTCCGGATCCGCCCGATGGAGGCCGTAACCGCTCGCTATTACCTGCGGTGTATGGTTCCGGATCAGCCTGGGGTGCTGTCCAGGATTGCGGGCATCCTCGGCGATCATGCCATCGGTATTGCCTCTGTCCTGCAACAGGCTCGGCGGGAAGGCCAAACGGTACCGGTCGTGATTATGACGCATCGGGCATCGGAACGTGCGGTGCAAACCGCGCTCCGGACCATCAATGGTCTGGCGTCGCTTGTGTCGGAACCCGTCACGTTGATTCGCGTGGAAGATCAGGAGCCATGATGCGTTGGCGAGGGGTCATCGAAGAATTCAGAGCCTTTCTTCCGGTGACAGAACAGACGCCGGTGGTCACGCTGTGTGAGGGCAACACGCCGTTGATTCAAGCCAGCCGGCTGGCCAAACGTATCTGTCCGCATGCCAGCCTGTATCTCAAAGTCGAAGGTGCCAACCCTACCGGATCGTTTAAGGATCGCGGGATGAGCCTGGCGGTTTCCAAGGCCCTGGAGAAACGTGCCCGGGCGGTCTTGTGTGCGTCAACCGGCAACACGTCTGCCTCGGCGGCGGCGTACGGGGGGCGAGCAGAATTGCCGGTGTACGTGCTGATTCCCGTTGGCAACGTGGCACTGGGAAAACTGGCGCAGGCGATGGCCCATGGTGCGACCGTGATTCAAATCGAAGACAATTTTGATCAGGCGCTGGCCATTGGCAAGACCGTGTGTGCGGAAGAAGGCTTTGAACTGGTCAATTCCATCAATCCCTTTCGCCTGGAAGGACAACAAACCGCGGCCATGGAGGTCTGCGATCAGTTAGGCTGTGCTCCCTCCTATCATTATTTGCCCGTAGGCAACGCCGGGAATATCTCGGCTTACTGGAAAGGGTACACGGCCTACCATGCGGCAGGTCAGATCGCGCACCGTCCGAAGATGATCGGGGTGCAGGCCGAGGGGGCTGCGCCCATCGTTCGCGGTCACGTGGTCGAACAACCGAAGACGATTGCGACGGCCATTCGCATCGGCAATCCTGCGAGCTGGAAGTTGGCCTTGCAGGCGGTGGGGGAATCTTCGGGGGACATGAAGATGGTGACAGATGAAGACATTCTTGTCGCGTATCACCTGCTTGCTGCAGAGGAAGGTGTGTTCTGCGAGCCTGCCTCTGCCGCGTCCGTGGCTGGTCTCACCATGTGCAGCCAGGCGGGTCTGGTGCCGGAAGGCGCCACGGTCGTTTGCACCCTGACGGGGCACGGATTGAAGGACCCTGATACCGCTGTCAGTACCTCACCGAAAGCCCGGACGGTCAAGGCTACCCGGGACGACGTGCTCGCGGCGCTGCGAGCTTGAGCGAGGAAGTGAACTATATGGAACAGGGAACAGGAGACAACAACATGGAACAGGGCAAACAAGACGACTGCGACTGCAAAGACGACTGCGACTGCATGAATAAACGAGCGTACATCCTCAGGATGTTCGATAAGTGGATGCAGGAAGCCTTGGACAGCAATGTGATTATTATAGGCTGGTCCTGCGCGGAAGGATTGATTGACGAGGATAATTGGGAAGCGTTTCGAGACAAAGTGAAGCGATGCCGCTACTACTCTGAAGACCCTGATTTCCGTAGGGCTGGTCAAGCTGCGGGACACCTGTGGCGGTTTATCAAGAAGATGCAAGAAGGCGATCTTGTGGTGGTTCCCCACGGTGGAGAATTTTATCTTGCGAAAGTATCTGGGCCGGCAAGGTATGAGGAATCAAAGGCACCTGAGGACACCGCCCATCGGCGCGACGTCAAGTGGCTGAATGGTAAGAAACCTATTCCGCGCAAGAACGCTCGATCAAAACTTCAAGTAAGGATGAAAACGCAGGGTACGACAGCTGATGCCTCGGCTTTGTTACCGGAAATCAAAGCCTGTTTGAAAGATGCCAAAGCTGACAAGCATCCCACATGGCGGAATGATTTGCGTCAAAAACAGATTGCCACAGTGCTTGAGGAAATGAGGAGCGGTCGAATAAATGATCGCGAGTTTGAAGATCATGTTCGTGATGTTCTGCTGAAAGGACTAGGTGCCGATACGGCATGGGTAATTCCTCGGCGAAACGACAGAGGTGCCGATATAGTTGCGACCTTCAAAGTTGCAGGAGGTGTCCTGCCGACTCTTACGGTTGCGGTTCAGGTGAAGCACTATCAGCCCGAACCACCTGTTGGTAAGAAAGTTATCGAACAACTGATTCGCGGCATTGAGGCCGAGAAGGCTGGTCTGGGGATGCTTGTTACATCAGGAACGATATCCCAAGAAGCGGAAGAGTCTGCGAAGGCATACTACGACGAGAGTGGCATAGAAATTGTGCTGGTGGATGGGGAACTGCTTGCGGGGATCATCGTCGACCATGGTCTCAATATCATCTAAGCATGTGGCCCGACGCCTGAGATCTGATGCTCGTTGGTCGTGGAGCCACCCTGCATCTTGCGTGCAGGCACAGCCCATGGCTGTTGTGCCGCTGGTGTTTTGCTGAAAAGGGGCCGGAGCTTCAAGGGGATCACCCAAAACGGCGGTGGCGGTGTCAGGAAAGCGGTTGCTCCCCGGATGATGCATGCATGGCGTTGTTCATTCAGAAATTCGGCGGTACGTCCGTCGGGAGCATTGAGCGCATCCACCGGATCGCCGAACGGATAGAACACACCTGTCGGGACGGCCACCAGGTCGTGGCGGTGTTGTCAGCCATGAGCGGAGAGACGGACCGGCTGTTGCGACTGGCCCATGCCGTGACCCCGCACCCTGATGACCGGGAGCTTGCCGTGTTGTTGTCCTCCGGCGAACGCGTGGCCATTGCACTGCTGGCGATGACACTGAGGAGCCGCGGCGTCAATGCGCGCTCCTTCACCGGACGTCAGGTGGGGATTGTGACCAACAGTTCACACACGCGGGCGCGGATTGCGAAAATCATGGCTGACCCCGTCAGGAAGGCCCTGGCCGAGGGGGTGTTGCCCATTGTCGCAGGCTTCCAGGGTGTCAACGAACAGTCAGAGGTCACCACACTTGGCCGAGGGGGCTCGGATCTAACGGCAGTGGCACTGGCCGCCGCCCTGAAGGCCTCCCGTTGCATTATCTTTACCGACGTGGATGGTGTGTATACCGCCGATCCCAACGTCGTGGCATCTGCCAGACGGATTCCGAAACTGTCGTATGAGGCCATGCTGGAGCTGGCGAGTCTGGGTGCCAAGGTGCTCCAGGCACGCTCCGTCGAGTTTGCGGCGAAATACGGCGTTCCGGTAGAAGTACAGTCAAGTTTTCAGAAAGGAGAAGGCACACTCGTGACTCATGAAGACGCTGATATGGAACGGGCTGCGGTGTCGGGTGTCACGGGCGACCGGAACCAGGCCAAGATCACCGTGGTGGGTGTGCCGGATCAGCCGGGGATTGCCGCGAATGTCCTGGGTGCCATGGCAGAGGCTTGCATTGTGGTGGACATGATCATTCAAAATGTGAGTCACCAGGATGCGCTCACGGACATTTCCTTTACTGTGCCGCGCAGCGACCTGGCACGTGCGATGGCGCTGGTCACCCGGACAGCTGAGGTTATTGGTGCAAAGACGGTTGAAGTCAAGGAGGAAATCGCCAAGGTGTCGTTGGTGGGGGTCGGCATGCAGTCCCATTCAGGCGTCGCCTCGCGGATGTTCCGGACCCTTGCCGGGGAAGCGATTAACATCATGATGATCAGCACGTCGGAAATTAAAATTTCCTGCGTGCTGGATGAACGGGATTGCAACAAAGCCATCCAGGCCCTTCATGCGGAGTTCGG
This sequence comes from Nitrospirales bacterium, assembly GCA_007570995.1. GTDB lineage: Bacteria > Nitrospirota > Nitrospiria > Nitrospirales > UBA8639 > Bin75. Next base: position 7,269 of record RKSG01000057.1, on the reverse strand, counting down.
GTTGGACCATGCACCTGGTCAGAAAGGGATGACGGGCCGGGGCGAAGGAACGACGTCCTGAACACGCAAACGTGATTCACACGGGCGGGTCCTGATTGGCTCTGGTGGCCCCTTCCCCTGATGATCGGGGGAATCGGGCAGAGGGCGGTGCGGAGTGAATGCGTCATGGCTGACGTGAGCCAACTGGAAATCTACGATACCACACTCCGAGACGGCGCACAGGCCGAAGATGTGAGTTTTTCGGTGGAAGACAAGGTGCGCATTGCGCAGAAGCTTGACGAGTTGGGTGTCCATTTCATTGAGGGCGGATGGCCGGGTGCGAATCCCCGTGACATTGAGCTGTTTCAGGCCATGCGGGCCATTCCGCTTCACCAGGCGACCATGGTGGCCTTTGGGTCGACCCGAAAGGCTAATCAATCCGCCGATGCCGATGCGAACCTTCAGTCGTTGCTGGCAGCGGGAACCTCGATCATCACCATTTTCGGGAAAAGCTGGGTCTTGCATGTGACGGAGGCGCTGGGCACGTCGCTGGACGAGAATCTGGAGTTGATTCGGGATTCCATCGCGTACCTGCGTGCCCATGGCAAACGGGTCTTTTTCGACGCGGAACATTTCTTCGACGGGTTCAAAGCCGATGCTGGCTATGCGTTGAAGACGTTACAGGCAGCAGCCGATGGTGGAGCCGAGCGGATTATTCTCTGTGATACGAACGGCGGCACCATGCCGTGGGAAATTGAATCCATCTGGGGACAGGTGAAGCGAGCCTGTCAGGTTCCGCTGGGTATTCACGCGCATAATGATGCGGACATGGCGGTGGCGAATACGTTGATGGCCGTGTTGCAGGGGGCCAGACAAGTGCAGGGGACCATCAATGGAATCGGGGAACGATGCGGGAATGTCAACCTTTGCTCCGTGCTGGCCAATCTTGCGTTCAAGATGAACATCCCTGTGTGGGAGGAGGGGCGGTTGCGACAACTCCGGAGCGTGTCGAATTTTGTGTCGGAAATTGCCAATCTCACGCCGAACAAGCGGCAACCCTATGTCGGAGACGCGGCGTTTGCTCATAAAGGGGGCATCCATATCCATGCCGTGCAGAAGAACGCGCACACGTATGAACATGTGAATCCGGAATCGGTAGGCAACCGACAGCGTGTCCTGCTTTCCGACCACAGCGGGCGGAGCGGCATGGCACGGAAGATGGAAAGTTTCGGCCTGTCCATGTCCAAAGACCACCCGCGTCTCCCGGAACTGCTGGCACGACTCAAGGATCTTGAACGTGACGGGTACCAGTTTGAAGGGGCTGAAGGATCCTTTGAACTGATGGTTCGGGAAACGATGGGAATGCACCACCCGTCCTTTGAGCTGTTGGACTTGCGGGTCAACGTCGAGAAGCGACATGCCATGGAGACGCCGGTGGCGGAAGCGACCATCAAAATCCGGGTCGGGACGGTCGTGGAACAGACGACAGCGACGGGTGATGGCCCCGTCAATGCGATTGATAATGCCTTGCGGCACGCGCTCGAAACGTTCTACCCGGAGTTACGCGAAGTCCGGTTGCTGGATTACAAGGTGCGTGTGCTGGCCGGCAGTCATGGCACGGCTTCCAGGGTGAGGGTACTGATCGAATCCGGCGATCATAAACGTACCTGGGGCACGGTTGGCGTGTCAGAGAATATCATCGAAGCCAGTTGGCAGGCTCTGGCCGACAGCATTGAGTACAAGTTACTCCGTGTCCCTGCACAGGGGGCCGTGGAAGAGAGAAAGGGGGAACGTGTCTAATGGGGGATTTTCTCCTTCACGACACCGGCTCTGTCATCCCTGCTGTCCGCAGAATGAAGGGCCGGGGGCCTCACCGAAGCCCGGTATGGTGTGAACGTCCGATGTCTGTGATCATCAAACACTGAGGGCCTTTGTGTCTTGAGTATTTCGGTCATGCAATCCCCGCAGAATTCCCCTTGACAATTGCAAGTGTCCCTCGATAGTTTTCGGGAGATGTTCGCGCCGGGGTGGCATTTCCATTGCGCACCGGCGGCGGTGTTCTCCTTCCAGGAGCTGTGACCACGGTGGTCGGCGGAGACAATGCGTAAAGTCGATATTGCGAATCGCATTTGCGAAGAGGTGGGGCTGTCCAGAACCGAAGCTGTGGAGATGGTGGAGTACATGCTGGGTCGCATGAAGGATGAGTTGCGTAAAGGTGAGGCCGTGAAAATTGCGGGCTTCGGGAATTTTGTCGTCCGAAGCAAGGGGGAGCGCAAGGGACGGAACCCTCGAACCGGCGAGGAAATTGCCATTACGCCCCGAAGGGTGGTCACCTTCCGGGCGAGTCAGCTTTTCAAAAAAGCCGTGAATCAGTAGGGCCATACGCCAGGTAGAGAGGGAAAGACATCGTCATTGTGGATGCCGATGGGGAGTCAAATCCTGGACAAAACGTTTTATAAAATTGGTGAGGTCAGCACGATCACCAGATTGCCGGCTTCCGTGCTTCGTTTTTGGGAGTCCGAGTTCAGTTTCCTGCGTCCCCGAAAAAGTCGCGGACGGCACCGGGTGTACGATCAACAGACGATAGAAGTTGTGCTGGAAATAAAACGGATGCTCTATGAAGAAGGCTATACCATCACGGGTCTCAAGCGGTACTGGCGCCGCCGTCGAGAACTTGGCCAAGTGAAACCGGTGATGGCGCGCGGGCAGGTACAGCGGATCAGGGATGAACTCCGGGATATCCTGAAGGGGTTAAACGCGACAGCCTTGAAAGCCGGTTGTGTGAGCCAGCCTTATGCAGGTCAACAGGACAGGCAACCTTCTTCCCTGCCAGCGGTTGAATCATTGTCGGGGCGTGGCGCAACCAGGTAGCGCACTCGCTTGGGGTGCGAGAGGTTGGCCGTTCAAATCGGCTCGCCCCGACCACTATTCGTGCATTGCAGTTCCTCGCGTTGGACGGTTCCCACAGCGAGTGGCCGTCATTCCCCTCCCTTCCGAAAACATGTGCGGTGATCCGTGTGCCCTCACGGGATCTCACGTTTCCCCGGATGAGCGGTGGTGCGAGATGGGTCCCGTGCGGACCGAGACGCAACATCATCGGGCCACGGGTTCATGGACAGGCAATGGGGCAGCGGTCAGGCGTACAGATCGTCTACATCTTCGATGAGATCTTCGCTCTCCGGCATGCCGTAGGCCACAAATTTTGCGTAGGACAAGTAAATGCCGCTGCTGTCCTGCATGGCCTTCGTTCCGGCGGTCATGCGTTCCAGCATTCGGGCATCCGATCCCTCCGTTGACTTGAGCGTCATCAGATAGTTGGTGAGCACGTCATTGTAGCGTTGCATGGAACGTTCGACTTCAATGTAAGCCTGCATCACCTGATTGTTCATGAGCATACCTCCCACGTGTGACGGTTCACCATACCGAAGGCATCGTGTGTGGTCAATGCAGGCGCACCGCACCCATGCGTGTCACGAAAGCGGAGGAGAAGACGGAAGACCATGGACTGGGAACTCATTGGATGGGCACTGATCCTCACGGCTCCCATGATGGTCGGGCTGTGGCTGGTCTATCGTTGGGTGCTACGGAACGCATCGCTGGCGGATGTGGGCTTTTGCGCGGGGCTGGGACTCGTAGCCGTCGGTCTCAGTCTGCTGACCACGGGTGATATGAGCCGCCGCATGGTGGTGGCTGCCATGGTGACCGTGTACGCGGTTCGCCTTGCGGTCTATATCGGGAGAAATCGTATCCTTCGTGCTCCCGAGGATCAACGCTACCAGTTGCTTCGTCGACGATGGAACAGCCAGGGCGGCAGAGCCGAATGCTGGTTCTTTCTGTATTTTCTGGGACAGGCCGCTGCCGTCGCCATTTTTTCCATTCCCCTGCTCGTCCTGATGTCGAATCCTGCCCCTCTGTGGAATGTGTGGGAAGTGTGGGGATGCGTCATCTGGGCTTTGGGGACAGGTGGGGAATCCGTGGCGGACTCTCAGCTGAATCGGTTTCGGCACAACGCGAACAACAGCGGGAAAACCTGTCGGCAGGGTCTGTGGAAGTATTCCCGTCATCCCAATTATTTTTTCGAAGGTGTGCACTGGTGCGCCTATGTGGTGATGAGTATCGGGTTGCCCGACTGGTGGCTGACGCTGGTGGGGCCGGTCGTCATGATCGGGGCACTCCTCACGGTGAGCGGTATTCCCCTGGCGGAAACCCAGGCCCTGGCCAGTCGCGGCCAGGAGTATCGGGAGTACCAGCGAACCACCAGTGCGTTCATTCCATGGTTTCCCAGGCCATGAGCCCCCGGGACCTGACATGCCATCGTGTGTCGCATCTTCGGCAACAATCCCACGTCCTGGCTCCTGCCACCAGTATCCGGCTGCACCCCGGAGTCGGTTAATCGCCTTCCGGCTCGGTGCTGCCATGTTGATGGGTGACTTGATCTTCTTCAAAGAGTTCGGCCATTTCCTGGGCAATCGCATCGTTGTCATGCGGAACCGACACGACGTGAAGTTCCTTCCTGGCTTTCACGGCGTCAGCTGTGTCAGGGGAGGAAGGCTCTGGAGTAGCGGAAGGGGGGACAGGGTCGTTCATGGGTGGTCCGTGGGGGGTGGTGTCACTCATAGACTTCCAGAAAAGACTGTTCGGTAAAGGGACTCCCACAATGGAGACAGGTCACGAAATAGCGGGACTCCCGCACGGACATGGCGATGCGAAAGTCGAGCGAGACCCCGCGTTGATGGCAATGGGGACACACAATGTCTTTGAGCCGGTAGGAAACGTCAGGTTGGGTTTGGAGATAAAACTCCATATCCGTATAGACCGGGAAGTGATAATGGCAGTCCAGACACAGTGCTTTCCAGTTCCCGTCGTCTCCGATGGATCGGCTGTCAATGGCAAACCGACTTTTTTTGCAAATGGCGCATTGCGCGAGACGGAGTTGATCTTGAACGTATTGCACATCAGGCTGTGACATGGTGCGTGCTTTCCTTCAGGCAATGGCAACCGTCATCATGGGACACCCACGGCTTCAGCGGCAGTATAGAAGCCTCGGGGGGGTTACGCAACCGGGAGGATCGCGTGCCTGTCCCGCGCGATCGTCCTGCGGATTTTTGGGAGAATGCGATGCCGGAGCTGCCTGAAGCCGAAGTGGTACGGTGCCAGTTACAGGAAGCCCTGGCCGGGGTCGTGATTGAACGTCTGTGGATCGGGCGGGAGGATATTGTCCGACAGGGCATCGAGACGGTGTCCTGGTATACACGTGCACGGATCCTTGAGGTGCAGCGGCAGGGAAAGAGTATTGCCATCATGTGCGAACGTGATGCCGAGCAACGGGTGGTGATCGTGGAACTTGGCATGACCGGGTTGTTGATCTTCCCTCGGGAAGCGGTTCCGAGTGAACGGCATGTGCATATGGTCATGCGGTTTGCCAGGGGGCCACAGCTGCGGTATTGGAACGCTCGCCGATTTGGCCGAGTGTACCTCTTGGATCTGTATGCGTGGGGGGCGTATTGCCGACGCCGCTTTGGCCCGGAACCGTTGACCGTGACCGAAAAGGAATTCGTGGCCCTGGTCAAGGCCTGCCGTGGTCGCGTGAAAGCCCTGTTGCTGCATCAGCAACGGATCGCCGGCATCGGGAACATCTACGCCAATGAATCGTTGTTTCATGCGGGTATCCATCCACACGCTCGCGGGTGTCGGTTGTCGAAGCGGCGGATTCGTATGCTGTTCGCGGCACTGCGGAACGTGCTGGCGGATGCCATCCGCATGGGCGGCTCGTCCATTCGGAATTTTGTGGCACCGGACGGGCGCCCAGGACAGTTTCAGACACGGCACCAGGTCTATCAGAAGGAAGGGGCGCGTTGTCCAAAAGGATGCCAGACCGTCATCCGGTGTCTTGCGGGCGAACGCGCCTCGTTTTTTTGTCCGACGTGCCAGAAACGTTAAACGGGTCATCGTCTCAGCCTGACGGCTATCTTGTAGGTCACAGATCCACTTGTATAGAATGCAGCGGTGCCAACCCGTGGTGGCTCCGTTGAGCCGGGATGTCCTGGGACACTCGCGTGCGAAAAGTCAAACTTCGTGAAGGTGTTGATCTTTCCAATCTGTTTGGTCCGCGGGATTTACATCTGCGGTTGATTGAAGATGGTCTGCACGTCCGGGTGTCGGCTCGTGGCGATGAGGTGATTCTGGAAGGCCACCACGACGCGGTGGTGCGAGCCGAGGTGTTGCTGTGTGAATTGGCCGAGCGCACGACAGGGCAACGTCAAATACGACCGGAAGACGTCACGCGAGCACTCAAAGCGGCCGACTCCACCCAGTCCGACCCGTCATTCTCTCTGGACACCGCTCCGATTCACACGCCCAAAGGATCCGTGGTGCCGAAGACGCCATCGCAACAGCGGTATCTCGAAGCCATTCGGCGTCATAATCTGGTCATTGGCATTGGGCCGGCGGGGACGGGCAAGACGTATCTGGCCATGGCCATGGGCCTTGCGGCTTTGACCGGGAAGGAAGTGCGACGGATTGTCCTTGCCCGTCCGGCCGTGGAGACTGGTGAGCGGCTGGGGTTTCTTCCAGGCGATCTGTTTGCCAAGGTCCATCCCTATCTGCGCCCGCTGTATGATGCGCTGTACGCCATGATGGACATGGAGCGGGTGAATCGCCTGATCGAACGCGGGGATATTGAAATCGCCCCCCTGGCGTTTATGCGTGGCCGCACGCTCAACGATGCCTTTGTGATTCTGGATGAAGCACAAAACGCCACGTCGGAACAAATGAAGATGTTTCTCACGCGTTTGGGGTTCCAGTCCAAAGCCGTGGTCACGGGAGACATCACACAAGTGGACTTACCGCCTAACCGCCCATCGGGCCTGATTCAGATTTCCGAAATTCTGCGACATGTGGAGGGAATCAAATTCGTGTATTTTCAGGACGACGACGTGGTCCGGCATCGGCTGGTGCAGGATATTATCAGGGCCTACAACCAGCACGAAGATGGAATGGGCAAGGGAGCGGTGTCCCCATCCACGGATCCATGACCGCTCTGGTCTCTGCAGGCAATCGCCGCGTGATTGCTCCGGACCCTGCCTCCCCTGGATTCCCGCTCAACTCACTGCGGGAATGACGGAGGGGGGGGCACTGCGGGAATGCATGCCCCTGGGTTTGACCAGGGGCCTGCCCCTGGCGCCCCCGGGCGACCAGGGGACAGAGGGCGTAGCTCAGACCAGGGGTCAGTTGCCCTGGTTCTTCATGATTTTCAGCAGTTTCCTGCGATACGTCCGCGCCTCTTCCAGA
>RKSG01000080.1 GCA_007570995.1 Nitrospirales bacterium | reverse complement strand
CGGCCTAGAACGAGAAGGTGCGATGGTGCTCGTTGGTATGGCTCACAAACTCGATTCCGACACTCACACCTTCCAGTCTGGCCCCGTCCAGGGAGACGGGAGGGAAGTAATTCGTGCGTTCGAATTCGGGGATGATCAGCCCATCTTTCCATATGTCCCCCGGGAGCGACGAAATATAGGACTTGTAGTATGTGCCCTCCCGCGTTTCAAGGACGAGTAACAGTTTCGAGTGCGTTCTCAGTTTCATCTCAAAAGAATACGAAACCTCTTTTTCGACCATGTCTCCCGTAATGTGATATGGGGACAATGAATGTTCTTCGGTGAAAACGCCGCGCAGGACATCATCGTTTATGACAAACCCCTCGTCCAGCCCGTCTGGAAACCCGACCAGGGCATACCTCGTGAGCATGGCCGGCCCGTTGTCTGTCACGTGCAGTACGTAGTGTTGTTCATCCCTGTGCCCCAGCCAGCAGGTCAGCAAAGCGGCTGATAACACCACACTCAACAGGAACCAGAACGTTTTCATCAACATCACCTGTACCCTCATTCCTGCGTGCGCAGAGCCTGCCCCTGGCGCCCCGTGCGACCAGGGGACGGAGGAGGGTGACACTTACGCGGAAACACTCGAGAGAATTCGACCCGAGCGAGCAAATCCCGGCACGGACGGGGGATTCATGCCCTGTTCAGGGTTGAATGCCCGTTCAACGGCGAAGACGCCCAGGATGAGTAAGGATCTGATCTTCATGGTGCGGAATACCCCTCACCCCGGCCCTCTCCCAGAGGGGGAAGGATGAGACGGGCTCTCACGAGGGATCAATCGCAGCGCTATTGCTGGGCAGGTGGTGCGAGAAGAGACTCGGGCTTTGTGAGGATAGGGCCAGCACGGGATTGAGGAATCTCATACACCCAGCCGGAAACGGTTTTCATCAGCGCTTCGACCTCGGCCCGGACTTCGTCAGCCGGTTTGATCGTTGGTGTCTCGGCTGTGGTGGCAGCCTGTTCCTGCTCCGGTGCCTGCGGCCCATCGGTCGGTTGCTCGGAAGGTTCCTCCGATTCGGACGCCTCCGGCCCGTCGACAGATTGCTCGGCAGATTCCTCCGATTCGGATGCTTCCGACCCGTCGGCAGGTTGCCCGGCAAGCTCCCCAGGTTCGGGTTGCCAGATCAGCGCCTCATTGAAGGCTGCCGATACCGTGACATAATGCTTCGCATCCTGTTGATGCACGGTCACCGTCCCCTCAAAGCCGTCAAACGTTTCAACGGTCGCCGCGACGCCCTCCCCGGCAAACGCGATGTCGCTCTCCGGATGCACGTCATCTAACGACAGGGACGCAATCGTCGACACGATGTTGTTCACCGTGAACTGTGACTGGACAACCCGGCCTTCCTGCAGATCGGCCACATGATAGTCGAGATCGCCAGGCTTCTCCTTCTCCACCGTCAGGCGTGTCCCATCCGGGTGGACAATCGAGACACGCCGCACACGTGCTGGTTCAATGTCCAGAAAATCCGTGTCTATCCACCGATCCGGATTGTGATCCACCGGGAAGTTGCCAAGGGTCAGCCAGGTTTGTGGATTCCCCGGTTTGCGGGCATAGATCTCCCATTGAAGGGGCAGGCCTCTGGCACCAGGCCGACCACTGGATGGAAGCGAATGGCCCACAATGACCTCGGCCACACTCTGACCCTCCGCATCCTTGAGCACGACTTCCGTGGCCCCCGATCCCTCCACGTCAATGTCCTGAAGGCCCAGCTTTTCATATCGTTCGGGCTTGGCGGTCTTGGCCTCCAGGATTTGTAATTCCGCCAGGCCGATGAGGACTTCCCGTACTTTGCCAAGATCGGCCGGGTAGTGATGTTTTTCTTTGACGCCCCAGATGTCCCCGCGACGGAGAATCGTGCTGGTGCCATCGTGTGCCGAAATACGAAACTCCGACACGTCATTGACGGCCTCCAGCAGGCCAGGGAAAAGCCGTTCCATCGGAGCGGACGTGCGCTCCTGCTGACCGGACATCCATAACGCCGCCCCAATCAGGACAACGGTGAAGACGCCCAGGATGAGTAAGGATCTGGTCTTCATGGTGCGAACCTGGATTCCTGCCCCTGGTCAAAGCCAGGGGCAGGCGTGCGCAGAGCCTGCCCCTGGCGCCCCGAGCGACCAGGGGAATGACGACCTCATGTGCTGCATGACAACCTCGGGTGCTCTCAGGTGGTTGTGCCGCGAAGGCGGCGACGCGCATTGTAGGCACTGAACACCAGACCACCGCCGGCAATCACCAGAGGCACCAGCCCAATGTTGAGAAACTTGACCATACCTTCGAGATTTTCCATGTTCTTCCGTAAGGCATGTTGCACGTTCCTCAACTCTTTTCTGGTGGCCACCAACTGCTGCCGGAACTCGTTGAGCGCGGCCTGCTGCTCGCTACTCAAAATGAGCGTCGTCCGATCTTCCTTCTTGTTCTGCAATGCCTGAATCTTCTGCTCCGTACTCTTCAATCGCTGCTGCAACGCCTGCTCTTTCTGCCGGAACAATTTGTCCGCTTCCTGCTGAATGGCTTTGACCAACGTGAACGGCCGCGAGAAACTCCCGCGATTCCTGACGCTGATGAGGTCGTTGCTCCCAGCCAGATTGTCCAGCGCATTGATCACAAAACTGTTATTCGCCGATGTGGGAATCTCAATCCGCTGTCCCAGAAAGTTCTGAACCTGCACCCAGAACCGATCCTGCAACATGTCGGTGTCAGCCACCACAATCACCTGAATGTCTTCTTCCGATTCGGTCACATGCGGCAGGGCCGGCGTGTCGTCTGGAGGCCTGGCGTCACCGTTGTCCTCGGACTCCGATTCGTCCGGGGCCGGTCTCCCCTCCGGGAACGCCGTCTTGACCGCCCCGGCCACGCGCACGGCCAACGTGAAGCGCTCGCCCTCCGGCCGGTAGTCCCGCAACAGACTTTGGAGGTCGGACAGCATCAGCAGATTCGCAACGTCAATCTGCATGGCCTGATCGTCGGTTTCCACCAGGGGCGTCCATGTCATCGTACTGCCCTCTTTCTGGCGCAGGACCCCCGCCGACGCCATCGTGAGATTCGGCAACTTGGCCGTCACGATATCCGTGGCGTTCACCTGCCGGGGAGTCAGATCAATCCAGACAGGATAATCGGCGACAAACGTCTGGGACTGTCTCTGAAAATTCACTTGTTTGGCTAACGGCAGATCCCCCACCACCTTCCCCCTGACCAGCTCAAGGCCCCAGGCGTCAAAGACCTTGCCAAGATCAGAATGACGCGGGCCAGGCATCCGGCGAGGATCGGCAGTGGCAAGATCGGCTTCACTGTGCGGATCCACAAACACCAGGGCACGGCCTCCCCGCAACACAAACTGGTCAATGGCATAGAGGGTCGGATCACCAAGTTCCCGGGGATGCACCACCATGAGCACGTCAATCTCCTCGGGAATGTCTGCGACGTCCTTGTCGAGCGACCGGACATCCATCACGCCACGGATGCCGTTCACGATCATCCAGGGCATCCCCCCGCCGCCGCCCTGTGCCTGCATGAACGCCGACTGCGGTGACCCGTCTCCCTCCAGGGGAAGGGTGCTCAACAGACCGACGACGGTGCGTTTGGGATGGGCGACCTGATAGACCAACTTGGTAATGTCGTACTCGAGAAATTCCTCACGATCCTGCTGGAAAAACGGGAGCAGTTCCCGCTCGTTCGTCGAGCCGGTGCCCACTAACCCGAAATAAAACTGGACATTGCCCTTGTCCAGCGGAACCCCCTTGAGCCCGTACCCGACGGCCCGGTCTTCTTCTTCCGAAAACGGCTCGGGGTCAATGACGTGCAGCGTCAGTTTCCCGCCGGCGGCCTGTTCGTACTCCTCCAGCAACTCTAACACCCGGTTGGCGTAGCTGCGAATGCCGGGCAGGCTCGTCGCCAGCTTTTTTGACAGATACAGCCGCAGGGTGATCGGCTCGTCGAGGTTTCGCAGAATGTTTCGGCTGCCCTCGGAAAGGGTATAGAGCTGTTGTTCCGTCAGATCAAAACGGACCGACCGGAACGCCACATTACTGAAGACGTTCACCGCGAAAAACAGCACGACCGCGAGGGCCAGTCCGCTTCCTGTGAAGAGTCGGGCATTCATGGGCTGTGCTCCCTCATTCAGCCTTTTTCCATTCCAGAATGAGCGACGTGGCAAACAACCAGAAGCCAATGAGCGAGACAAAATACACCAGATCGCGCAGATCCACGACGCCGCGACTCACGTCCTGGAAGTGCGTCAGAAAACTGAACGAACTGACCAGTTCCAGAAAGAAGTGGGGCGCCCACCCGCTGAAAAAGTCCAGCACGAGCGGGAAGCCGCTGAGGACAAAGCCCAGCCCCACGCCCACGCTGATCACAAACGCAATCACCTGGTTTTTGGTGAAGGCTGACACGCAGGAGCCAATCGCCATGAAACCACCGGCCATCAGAAAACTTCCCAGGTATCCCGCCAGAATCACCCCGTTGTCCGGCTCACCCAAGACATTCACGGTCAGCCACATGGGAAAGGTCAGGGCCAGGGCGATGCCGGTAAAACACCAGGCCGCCAGAAATTTCCCCACCACCGCTTCCCATAACGTCACGGGGAGCGTGAACAGCAATTCAATGGTCCCGCCCCGCCGCTCCTCGGCCCAGAGCCGCATGGCCAGAGCGGGAATCAGCACCAGATAGAGCCACGGGTGAAACGTGAAAAAAGGAAGGAGGTCGGCCTGGTCACGAGTAAAAAAGTTTCCCAGATAAAACGTAAAGGCCCCGGCAAGCATGAGAAAGATGACGAGAAACACCGATGCGATGGGCGTCGCAAAATACCCGCCCAGTTCCCGTTTGAAAATGACGCTGATTCTGCCTGTGGATTCCATGATCCTGGATATCTCCTGTGTGCGGCAACCCAGTGTCCGGTGCGGGTGCCTACGTGAGTGCCTGAGCGGGCATCGTCAACGACCTGAACACCTCGTCCAACTGCCCGCGAGACACGAATAACTCCACCACGTCCCAGTTGTGCCTGTGCACGCACTGACTGACCGCACCGAGGATCTGGCGGCCCTCCTCCGGAACGACGCGATAGACATGTTCGGCCTCGCCTTCTTCGATGACCTGGGCCTTCCTGACGCCGGGCACGTCGAGCAGAATCGCCCGCACGTCACCCGGGTGTGTGGATCGCACACGAAGGATCACCGCATTGTGCCACGGGGACCGGGCCTCCAGTTCTGCCGGCGTGCCATCGGTAATCACTCTGCCTTTCGCAATAATCATGGCCCGGGTGCACACCGCGTGGACTTCTTCCAGAATATGCGTCGACAGGATAATCGCCTTTTCCCGTGCCATGGCTTTGATAAGCTCGCGCACCTCGTGTTTCTGGTTGGGGTCGAGACCGTCGGTGGGCTCGTCCAGGATCAACACGGGCGGATCGTGCAAAATGGCCTGTGCCAACCCCACGCGTCGCTTGAACCCTTTGGAGAGGGTATCGATGGACTGGTGCATCACGCCTTCAAGATTCACCTTGCGAATGGTCTCCGACAGTCGTTGCTGCAAATCCGCTCCGCGCAGCCCGCGCAGTTTGCCCACGAATACCAGAAAACTCATCGGGGTCATGTCCCCGTAGGCCGGGGCGCCTTCGGGAAGATACCCCAAGCTTTTTTTCGCGGCAATGGACTGTTCCTGAACATCGAATCCGTTGACCCGGACGGTTCCTTTGGTGGGAGTCAGGAATCCCGTGATCATTTTCATGGTCGTGGATTTCCCTGCGCCGTTCGGCCCCAGAAACCCCAGCACCTCGCCCCGTTCGACGGTCAGTGACACATCCTCCACCGCCACGATCCGGCCGAACACTTTCCGAAGCTGTCGTATATCCACCATTGCGCTCATGTTATCCTCGCTCACGCACCAGCCCGGGGCACTCGCAACCCGTCACGTCCCGGTGGCCATGTCCGCTGCAGGCCGCTGTGGGCGTTTTCTACTCATTCAGGCTTTTGCTCGTCAACCCCCGGCGTCGCCGAACGAAGAAAATGCGGCACCATGCTTTGATCCATGGCATTCAAAGCCTGCAGGGTCATCAACGGGGCGGGCTCACTCTACAGCGATCCTGCTTGCCGCCAAAGGGAATTATCAAGAACCTTTGACAAACCATCCAGATTCCAGGACAGCCCCAAACAAAAGGGGATTCCAGACTGCAATACCCACAGGCTGTTCGTGCTTGCTTGTTACAGATATCAGACTCCGCTCCGCGCCCCTGCCCGTCATGCCTGCGCAAGCCGGAAATTAGAACACGACGGCCACACCGATCCCCCACATATTGATGACACTGGCATCGCCATCGACGTCAATGAGGCGATACGTGTAGCCGGTGTTGATCTTAAACATCTCGATCAGCGGTCTTTCAACGTACGTACTGAGTTCTATGGTTCGGCTTGGGAAACTTCCACTTAACAACGTACTGTCTTTGAGATGGGCTTTATTGACCCATGCAATGTCCTTCACAAAACGCACCCCCAGGAGGCCTTCCAGCTCAATCTGGCCGTTCAGAGATGATTCCCCCCCCTCCAGCACGACATGCTCCCCTCCCAGAGCGGAAGCGAGTTTCCCAAAGAACCGGGCCTTCTGGTCGTAGTCCAGACTCGCTCCGAGCACGACGTCGATCTGACGGTCAAACCCGCCGAGTCGATCTGTGGTGTACCCCTGGCGAGCATAGACCATCGTGTCGATCTTATACTCACCCCCGAACCTGTCCACCGGGTACCTTTCGTAGAGGTTCACATTAAACCTTCGGCGCGTGACCTCCTGATCAACCAGTCGGTAGATCAATTCCCCGTCGGTTTCCAAAGTCAGTTTTTGACCGACCCGGGTACTGAGCTTTCCATTGATGACGCTGTTGACGATGTTATTGATTCCATCAGTGTAATTCCCCGAAACATTGATTTCTCCTTCGGGATCTGAGAACACACGATCCTCTGTTTCCTGTGGTGCCAAAGCGGCCGTCGTTTCGCCGATCCCGAATGCGAACGTTTCATCGCCGAGCAGCACCGTATTGCTCTCAAAATCAACACATTTGCGATCGAGACACCCCACCTCTTCGCGGCCTGTCATAATCTGTGCGACCCGCTGGCAATCCTCGAAATTGTGAACGGGGTCGGCCTGCTTGGACTCCGCAATACTCATCATCAACACCTGAAAGGGGCGGAGGGCATTCACGGTCCGGGCATCATCTTGTGACGGTGCCAAAGCATGCCCCTGGTCCCCCCTGGATTCCTGCGTTCGCAGGAATGACTGGGGGAGAACAGGGGAAAATTCTTTTGAAATCAGATTGGGGTCGGCCCCGGCCTCGCGCAAACTCAGGGCCATCTCGACGGAACAGAAGAGGGCCGTATAATGCCACGCTGACAGGCCCGTGTCCTCCTCCTGGTAGTCCTTGAAGGATCCGCTCTCCTCGGTCTTGAGAGCGGCAGCGACCTCATCAGCCCGATTCTGTGCAGCGGCCCGGATAAAGTCTTCAGCCGGCCGCGTCTCCGCAGAGGACACCCCTACCAGCTGGATTCCTGCGTGCGCAGGAATGACGGGCGGGGGAAGATGGCACAGCACGGCAAGCCCGACAAGAAACGCCCAAACAGCCCCGTGGATGCGACATGGCATGTCCTTCACCATAGTATTACCGGCAACATGAAACTTATTCTCCGAACATCTGGATTCCTGCGTTCGCAGAGCCTGCCCCTGGCGCCCCCCCTTGGATTCCCGCTCAACTCACTGCGGGAATGCATGCCCCTGGCGCCCCGGGCGACCAGGGGACGGAGGGGGGGGGC
>RKSG01000168.1 GCA_007570995.1 Nitrospirales bacterium | reverse complement strand
ATGCCGTCATTCCTGCGCACGCAGGAATCCAGGCGGGGTCTCTCCAGGTTTACGACCGCGGCTGGCCGGCCGGCTCACCCACCGGGACTTCGCCCGCGGGACGACGTGACCGTAATAACGACTCAAGCGTCAGCAGAGCATCCCGCCCGGAATTGGCTTCGAGCCCACGGGCAAGACTGTCATCGGCGTAGGCATGGCCGTGATCCTGCGTGGCACTCTGACTCAAACTGCCAGTCCACCGACGCGGGTCCCGACTGCCGTGTTTGTTGTTCCAGGCCGTCAGACAGGCTTTCGCTATGAGACGGTTGAGCGGGGCAGGGTTGTACAGCAGTTTTTTGATGTTCCAGGGGGCAAGGCTCAGGGGATTGTACCCCGCCGAGAGATGACCGTCCGATAAGAGACGCTGCTCCAGATCCGTGTTCGGTTGCACGCCAAGGAAGAACATGAGCGGGAAGACACGATCCTCACCGAGAATGGAGGCCACGATTTTGTAGGACTCAATGCTCTGCAGCAGCGTGGCTTCGGTTTCTTCCGGGGAGTTGAGTGAGTAGTTGAGAATGATACGACCGGCAAAACCCGCTTCTTTGAGATAGCGACAGCCAGCGTACAGGTGCTCCAGCTTGAAGCCCATGTGCAGACTGTTGAGGACTTTCTGCGAGCCGGCGGTGATGGCGACTTCCAGATCGCCAACGCCAGAGGCAACCATGAGCTTCGCCAGCCCCCCGGTGATGAGCGAGGTGCGTACGTAACCCGACCACTCGATCTGCAACCGCTCGTGAATAATCCGCTCCAGAATTTCCGTGCACTGCGGGTAGGCTTCTTTGCCCGTGATGAACTGGGCATCGGTGAACCAGAAACGACGCGCGCCCCACTGATGGTAGTACTGCGCGATGTCCCGGACGACGTTGCAGGGCGGACGGTACCGGACACGCTTCCCTTCAATGTACGGGTAGAGACAAAAGGCACAGTCATAGGGACAGCCACGCTTGGTCTGGACGCCAATGCAGTCATTCACGTAGGCCGTGTACTGCGGGAAAATTGAGGTCAGATAGGGCAGGTCGATGGTCAAGGAATCCAGCAGGGCCGGCTGGCGCTGGGTGCCTTTGGTGATCTGGCCATTCTCTTTGATGATGAACCGCTCGTCCGCAAGGGATTCCCCGTTCAGGACTTTCAGGATGGCCTCTTCGCCTTCGCCTAACAGACCAAGGGTGCCCTCGGGAAGTTTGTCAATGAGTTGATCGGCAAAGGCGGTGAAGGCTCCGCCGCCTATCATGATCCGGACACCGGGAAATTGTCGGTGAATGAGCCAGGGGTAGGACAGGTTGAGACGGATGTCCTGGTAGTAGCGATAGAGGTTTCGCAGGCCCTGGAATGAGGCCGCAAGACGCTTCAGGGGATTGCCGGCGTAGTAAAAGTTGAAGGCCTGCTCCAGCGAGGCATCGCCTTCATGGGGGGAAAAAATCTGGATGTCGCGCCAGGAGAAACAGATCAGGTCGGGACGATGGCGGTGCGTGGTCTCGCGTAAGGCCCCAGGCCGGTCGGCACGGGGAAGGAGTGACAGGTCCAGGATATGCTGACGCACGTCGGGACGCCGCCGATGGACGAAGTCCGCCAGGCAGGTGATGCCGGTGGGATAGACTTTCTTGCAGGGCAGGAAGACGTAGAGGACGGATTCCATGGGGGACCTTACCCCTGGTCAAAAGCCCCCCCTCCGTCATTCCCGCAGTGAGTTGAGCGGGAATCCAGGGGGGGGGCGCCAGGGGCATGCTTGTCGGCCACGTGAATGGCCACGATCCCACCACTGAGGTTGTGATAGCGCACCCGGGTGAAGCCGGCGGTGCGAAGGTGGACGGCCAGCTGTTCCTGGTCGGGGAAGGTGCGGATGGATTCGGGCAGGTAGTGGTACACGTCGGTGTGGTCGCGGGCAACCCAGGTGCCAATGGCAGGGAGGACATGAAACGAGTACCAAGTATAGAGGCACCGCAGCCAGGTTGACACGGGACGGGAGAACTCGAGACAGACAAAACGGCCACCAGGTTTGAGCACGCGATGAATTTCCTGAAAGGCCCGCGGGCGGTCGCCGACGTTGCGTATGCAGAATCCCGCTGTGACGGCGTCGAAGGTGGCGTCGGGGAAGACGAGGCATTCGGCGTTCATGCGCAGGCAGGCGATGCGGCCGGCCAGGCCACGGCGTGCGATTTTCCTGGCACCGACTTTCAGCATGGCGACATTTAAGTCTATCGCGGCTGTCTGGCCGTGTTCTCCCATCCGGCGGTGCAGTAACAGGGCAAGGTCGCCTGTTCCTGTGCCCAGGTCGAGGCCACGTCCCTGTGTGCGGGTGGGGATGTCGCGCATGGCGATGGCTTTCCAGCGATGGTGGAGGCCGAAGCTGAGAAGGGAGTTGTTGAGGTCATACCGCGTCGCGATGGCGGTGAACATGCGTTGGACGGCTTGCTCTCGGGGGGTGCCAGACCATTGCGAGACGGCTTTGCCGGCCGGGGTGCCAACGGCATGTTGCATGGAGGACGGCATGGTCAGGGGGTAGCACCAGGCCGGCAGGGTTGTCAAGGTGGTTTCCTGCATACGCAGGAATGACGGCAGGACGGCAGGGCGGCACGGCGGCACAACGGGCCAGGGGGGACGGGGCGAAGCGGGACGGGAATGCCCTGGATTCCTGCGTCCGCAGGAATGACGGCAGGGC
>RKSG01000068.1 GCA_007570995.1 Nitrospirales bacterium | reverse complement strand
CCGTCCGAGAGTCTCAATCGCAAAAGGTCAATGAGGCGGCGGGTTTGCTGGTAGAGGCTTTCTGATTCGAGCAGGAATTGTTTTTCGATTGGCGTAAAGTCCAGACACGAAGACAGGCTGTTGACGAGCACGGTCTCTGCGATGGACTCCCTGGTAATGAAGACACAGACCTCCTGGACCTGACGGGCCTGGAGATACCGGACGGCCAGTTCGACCAATGTTGAACGAGCGGCATCGTCTCCAATCGTTTGAAACGGATGATGAGAGGGCACGGCGATTTTCGCTCTGCGGTAGCTCTTGCCAGGCAATTCTTCTTCGATGGTGTAGCGGGACAGGCCGTGCAGGATCAGGTCTGAGCAGCCATCCCGGAGCGGCCTGAACGTTGTAATACGTCCCACGCATCCCGGAGAGCAGACAGCGGGATTGCCATGGGCATCGTGCAACTGACCCTCCTGCAATTGACCCTCCTGCAACTGACCCTCCTGCAATTGACCCTCCTGCAATTGACCCTCCTGCAATTGACCCTCCTGCAATTGACCCTCCTGCAATTGACCCTCCTGCAATTGACCCTCCTGCAATAATGCCATGCCGATGTATGCCTCCTGCTTCAAGGTATCGGCGACCATCTCCTGGTATCGGGGCTCGAAAATATGCAGGGGCAGGTAGGTGTCGGGAAACAACACCACATTGGGAAGTGGAAAGATCGGAATGGTGTTGGGAATCGAAACAGCCCTGGACTCGGTGGCATGACGGGGCTCAAGCATGACGAACACGATAGCCGATGCCGAAAAATCTTGTCAACGGGTCACACGTGGCATAGTGTGTCCATGGACATCAGTCGTGAGTCTCCTTTCCAGACAAAGCGATGGAGCATTGAGGGCGAACTTGTCGGATATGCGAAACCATTTCACCACAAACCGTGAACGTCACCCCTGCCTCTCCTGCATGAGGGCACTCCTGGGGCAGGCGGTCGTCGCGTTGATGGTGTTGACCGTCCCGGCGGGGTGCAGCCAGCGAGTTGATCGCGTGGTGGACGTCGCGGTGCATCCCACCAAGCCCTACATTGTGTACGTCGTGACGGAAGAGGCCGTGTATAAAACCCGGGACGGGGGACAGGCGTGGGTGCGTCTTTCAGAAGGGTTGAGCCGCGTCCGGGTGATGAATGTGGCGGTTGATCCGCAGCTCTCTGCCAATGTCTTCGCCGGGACCCTGTCCGATGGGGTCTATAAGAGTCCTGATGGGGGAAGACGCTGGCTCCCCCGAAATGTCGGCCTTCAAAAAGGGACGATCTCGACCAACGTGAACCAACTGGTCTTTCATCCAACAGACACGCAAACCCTGTACGCAGCGACCACGGTCGGGGTGTTCAAGAGCACGGATGGAGGACGGTCCTGGCACGAGCGCATGCGCGACATGACAGAGATCAATTTTATCGTGGCGTTGGCCGTCGATCCGGTCCGCCCCAACATTCTCTATGCGGGAACAAGCGGGGGGGTCTATCGCAGTGTTGACGGCGCAGACAGCTGGACAAAAATCAATCACGGGCTTGTCCCTGAAGACGCCACCATGGCGTCAATGGCTCTGGGCGTCAACACCCTGCTGATTGATCCAAATGATCCGGACATCGTCTATGCGGGAAGTACTCAGGGCCTGTTCAAAACTCTCAATGGCGGGGCGTCGTGGGCAAAGATGGCAACGGCGTTTGGCCAGCTCTATGTGAGTAGTCTCGTGTTTAACCCCGGGAACACCCAGCTCCTCCATATGGGGACGAGCCGGGGAATGTTTGAAAGTCAGGATGGCGGTCGCACATGGATCGCGCGCAACGACGGGCTGAACAATATAAACATTCGCGCGATTGCCATGCACCCAACAGATTCTCAAGTGCTTTACGTGGGAACAAACGGCGGTGGCCTGTTCCAAAGTCAGGATGGTGGCCATTCTTATACCCATCTCCCACTGGTGGAGAAGCTGTCAGGGAGCAATCGCGCTGCGCGCAAAAGCGCTGCTTTTGCGGGCAGAGAAAACAGCAGAAGCACTATCCCTTCACGGAAAGTACAAGGGAGTATGGAAACGCTGACAAACCTGAAAGTCTCGTGACGGCCAGAAGAGGCCGAGGACAATCTCGATGGCTGTTTTAAGATTTGCGGGACGACCGGGCCCGATGATGGCATCGGATTATATCTTCGTCGATATTGGCGTGAAGCAGGTCGAGGAAGAGGCGCAACGGGCAGACTACAACCTGTTCGGCGAATTGCTGACAGGTGAAAAAGTGTGCATCGCAACGGCGAAGCCACAACCTTGACTTTCTCGTTGACTCCCCGACCTTACCGGGAACATAATCGAGCCATTGCAGGCGGAAGGGCTTCCGTGCCCCGCTGCCTCCCACCTGGAGGGACTCGCGATGACTCAGTCATATCAAGTTACAACCACTCCGACCAATCTCCAGACACAGCTCAGCCTCGAAGCTGACGAGTCATATTCTCTTCAGGTTGTCGGATCCATGCCTGTCTTTTACTACGAGGGTTCAACTGCGCCAGCAACGAGCGTACAGGCCCATTGCCTTGCCTCCGGCTCGTGGCCGCGCATCACAATAGACGGCGGCAACCCGCCATGGGTCTGGACTGGAAACGACACATCGACGATTGTCGTGACCCCGGCCCCGTAAGGAGCGAGTCAGTATGCCTATTGATTCAGGATCAGGTGGCGGCGGCACGTTGAAACCAGGTGGTGAAGCGTACGGCGACAACTTACTGACGACGGCGCTTGAAGTCACGACGACCTCGCAGAATCTCCCGATACAACTCCAGGCCGGCAAGTGGTACGGCCTGTTATTCAGCGATGGCACGGCGAACGAGCCAGGCCCCATGCTGTCATGGCGTGCGCCAATGAGCGGTCTGAAAGGAATTACATTCGCGCTCCAAGAGTTCTACAAGGTTAATTTCACTATCGGGGCGACGACGACGGCGATGGCCAAGACCACTGGCGGCAGGACGCTCTACCTGCGGGAGATTCGTCTTGCTATCGCGCAGAAGGGACCGCGTGGGTTTCAAGGCATTGCGGGTGATGCATTGGCCGGCGGGCCGTTCAGCGAGAATTTGTTGTCAAGCACGATTTCGGTCCCTCGCTACCAAAGAGAGACTTCGCTCGGTATCCGCCTTGAGCCTGGGCGGTGGGTGAAAATGTTCGTCAGTGACACGGATGTTCCGCAAGACTCCCAGCAGGCCGTCGACTTCCTTGTTCCAGAAGACGGACAGTCCTGGTATCGGGCTGGGACGCTGGGTGCTTATGGGACGCTGCTGCGCATCAGGTCGAATGCGGGCGCGAACACGTCGGTGGAGATTACCAGTAGCAGCCATGGGCCGGCGCGTCTCGACATCGACCGTATTCACTACTTTCAGGCTGCTAAAGGCGACGGCGGCGTCGGCGGGGAGAAGCTCTACGCCGTTGGCCCGACCAGAACGCTGAATGCGAATCAGTACCCAAGCAACGATTGGCGTTACGGACTTGTCGACGCCGACGGTAACGCCATCACTGCCCCGCAGAACGGGATCAGGTGGTACAAGACCAGGCAACCTACGACGGCGACCAACAAGTATCCATTCATCGCTGAGCGGAAGGTGGTTGGCATTCCGAACGAGGGCGACGAGGTTACCGCCGATTGGGACATGCCTGTGCTCACATCAGAGCCAGGTCGTGATTCTAGTGTTCCCGATGCGACAGAGACCGTAGCAGGGAAGGTGCGTCGCGCAACGGCTGCTGAGGTACAGGCGCGGACCGAGGTCAATGCCTTCGTGCCGCCGAATCTGTTGAGCAGTGCGATGGGACAGATATTGCGCGGTGGCGTCTTCGGCGAGAACGTCCTTCCTAACGCTCCGTTCACCTTGCGGTTAGCGTCTGGTTGGTCAGACCTCGGTGTACGACTTGAACCTGGTCGGTATGTCAAGATGTTCGTCTCCGACACGGTGGAGGGAAACGGATCAACGAACTCTGTCGACTTGCACGTGCCTGTTGATGGAGCCCTAGATTCTAAACGCGGGCTCTTGGGCTCCGCCGAGACCTTCCTGCAAGTACGCTCCCGTGCTGGGCAGAATACGCAGGTACGGCTACTACACGGCACGCAGACCGATCTCAAGTTCGCGCCGGTCGATATTGATGAAATTCATTACTTCCGGAGTGCCAAAGGCGACGGCGGCGTCGGCAGGGAGAAGCTCTACGCCGTCGGCCCGACCAGAACGCTGAATGCGAATCAGTACCCAAGCAACGATTGGCGTTACGGACTTGTCGACGCCGACGGTAACGCCATCACTGCCCCACAGAACGGCGTTCAGTGGCACAAGACGCCGCAATCGACGACGACTACGAATAAGTACCCGTTTGTCGCCGAACGTCGCGTCGTCGGAGTCCCAAACGATGGTGACGAGGTCTCTGCGCAATGGTCAGTGGCCTTGCAGTCTGAGCCTGGCAGTACTGGTGACACTGGCGACGACGCGGCAGGCACGGAAACTATCTACGCCGTGCATTCGAGCAACACCCTGACGAACAGCCAGCAGCCTGTCTCCACGTGGAAGTTTGGCCAACCACAGACGCGCGACGGCGTCGCGTGGAATCGCAACCCACAGAATCCCACGGCAGATAAGAAATACCCCTTCTGGGCAAAGAGGAAGATTACTGGCGACCCAGCTGTGGGGGCGACCATCGCCACGACCTGGGCGTGGTCGCTGATCGCGCCGCCTGGACGGGATGGCAGTGGGCCGAGCGCGCCAACTTCGCCGCTTGGATACGAGCCTCCGTGGTCGTTCATTCGTCAGAGCACCACGTCTGGGCCGGAGATCGGGGTCGATGATGGAAATCCTGGAGAGGTTGGAAATGCTTGGAATACGGCGGCTGGCAAGCATGGGGACTGGGCGACGCTTGGGCTGACGCCGCTGACGAGCTCCTTTTCCTTCTCAAACATCCCTTCCGACTCCGACACCAGCTTGCACGTCATCGCGCGGATGCGGATTTCCTACCAGTTGTTTCGCGGAACGATTGAGTTGTTAATTAAGGAGACTTATCGCGACGCACAGAATGCCGAGCAGACACGTGTCACGTCGTTGGATACGATAACGATTGCGACGAACCATAACGATACGGCGAATGCCACGATGCGGACGCCGAATGGAGTTATTCTGAAAGCGCGAAGTGGTCGTACCTACACGCTCTTTATCAAAGGGACACCACAAACTGCGAGGCCTGCGGCGAGGGTGGGGTTCTGGAACGGCGGCGTCACCGACGAAGACGGTATCTGGTTGGCCAAGGCTGAGGATTTCGCTGTGCCCGATGCCAGCGAGACGGTGGCTGGGAAGGTGCGACGTGCCACGGCTGCTGAGGTGCGAGCGCAGGCAGCAGTGAATGCCTTCGTGCCGCCGAATCTGGTTTCCAGTGCGGTGGGACACCTGCTTGGGGACAATCTGGTCGGCTCGACGCCGCAGGCATTGAGTCAGTTGAATGCCGTGACGTCAATCACGCTTGGGGCAACTGGTGTTGATTTGAACAAGATATTAGGCTTCTGGGCGGGGTTTGATGTGAATGGTCGGGGTTATCGTCAGTTTCTTCCTGTCGAGTTTATTCCACGTCGGACAAGCACCCCCTATACTCTGGATGCGTCAACGGGCCTAGTATCGCATTATGACCCAGGCATAATTGTTGTGTCGAAGGGCGCCCCGTCACCGAACAATACTGGCGACCACTGGTATTTCACGACCTTCCTGACCTCAGGGAGCGCGATTGCGCGGACGTTAGATTTCTGGCCTGGCACGATTTCAAATGTCAGGTCGGCGAGTGTGACGTCCCTGCGCGTGGTGGAGAAAAGGAGATAAGAGACGATGCCGCTGAAAGACACGATAATCTTTTACAATACTACGACCAGAGTTATTGATGCTGCCATTCCAAGTGCGTTGATGTCGGTCGCGGAATCGAGAAGTTACGCGGATGCGCTGAACGGACGGGTGTCTGGCACGCCGTATCAACACGTTGAGCTGCGAGAGTCGGCTTTAACAGACTTTGACAATCACAACGAGTTGAAGGGGCGGAAGCTCAATGCAAATCGGAATGGGATTTTGGCCGCGACCGCGCCGACTAACGACCAGATTTCGTCTGGGAAGGTGAGCGAGAGGAAAGCGTTGATTCGACAATGGATCGTGCAAACAATGGGGGTGCAGGGATATTCCTATATGCGCGGTCTGGTTGGAGGCAGAAGCAATCAGTTCACAGCGTTGGAGGGGATTGCGGAAATGGTGGCGAAGGCCGCCGCGACAGATAGTAATCTCTCTGACGATACCAAATGGGCTGATATTAAGACGATTCTGAATTATTCGTTCAGAGAGTGGTATGAACATATGTCGCCGAATTGGTTGGGCAGCGGGGTCAATTTCAAAACCACGTTCTACAAAGCGACGCGACCGAGCGCCGCGATTGTGAACACAGCGGTGCCTGGTATAAACATGACAGGCACATTACACATGGCCGACTTTGTGATTTATGGAGGGTAAGCGTGTCGGTATGTGTGGCATCATTTTGTGGTGGCGTTGCGGGAGGGGTATCAGGCCGCGGGCACGTCAGATCATCGGTTTTACACGTTGGCCAAGCGGTTTACGGTGTTCAGGCGACAGGTGCCGTGGCTGAGACGGTGCTACATAATTCCCAAAGTTTCTTGGCTCGCAGGCCCACAAAACACGCACAGAGTATGCGTCTGGCACGCTGCTTGCGACAAATCTCTTACCCGTACGCAAACGGGTCAGCGTCGTGTATCGAAAAGCGACGCAGATCCACGCCGTAGCAGTGATCACCGACAGCGTCTGGACACTCCACCCCCTTCGTCCCTTGGTCAAACCACCCCTCCGTCATTCCCGCAGTGTGTTGAGCGGGAATCCAGGGGGAGCACCAGGGCACAACGTTGGCAACGTTGGTGTCGGGGGAGTGTGTTGAGCGAGAATCCAGGGGGGAGAGCCAGGGGCATGCCCG
The DNA here is from genome assembly GCA_007570995.1 of Nitrospirales bacterium. Taxonomy (GTDB): domain Bacteria; phylum Nitrospirota; class Nitrospiria; order Nitrospirales; family UBA8639; genus Bin75. The sequence continues at coordinate 12,787 of RKSG01000068.1, read as the reverse complement.
TGCACGCTCCATGGATTCCCCGGGTGTTTGAGAGAGACCATTACCGATGGATGGCGTCATAGAATGTTCAGTGTGTTACGGAAAGGAAACTGCCAATCGCATGAATCCACTCGCAAATTCATATCCAGAAAAAGCACTGATTTTGCGCAAGTGATTGTTTTTGTTGAACAGGCTTGTTTTCTTAGCAGGCATCCTGAAGCCATGGTTTATCCTCGCCATGACCGTGTCGATTAAGTGTGCTACTAATTGGAAACATGACGCCATTGCTCTTCAATGAATGGAAGAGATCACTTTCATTTACTTTCAACATGTTAGATGGTTTTCGTAAAAATTTTCAGAGATGGCCAGGAATTTGCTTGTATAAACAGGCAGAGACAAACACGATCAGTGAAAATTTTTGTGGAGTGACGTGTGGGACTTGGAGTATGATGCCGCGTATGACACAACAAATGATAAGCAAGACACCGGGAAAGGAGGTGGTATGGGGAGCATTCCCCCGTGCAGGAAGTAACCGGTTCGTTTGTTTCTTGGCAGGCCAACAAGGATTGGCTTTGACTTGAGGAGGTGTTCGCAATGTTTCTTACCAGACGGCAGTTTCTGAAAGTGACCACCGGGACGGTGGCGGCCGTTGCGTTGGCTGATAAAGCCTTGGCATTGACCGCGCTGCAACCGGTCGTTGAAGTGGGCAACCCGTTGGGTGAGTATCCCGATCGTGCCTGGGAGCGGGTGTACCACGATCAGTATCGGTATGATTCATCCTTCACGTGGGTCTGTTCCCCCAACGATACGCACGCTTGCCGCGTCCGTTCCTTTGTGCGCAACGGTGTGGTGATGCGTGTGGAGCAGAACTACGACCACCAGACATACGAAGACCTGTACGGCAATCGCGGAACGTTTGCTCACAATCCGCGGATGTGTCTGAAGGGGTACACGATGCACCGGCGGGTGTATGGGCCCTACCGGTTGAAGGGGCCCTTGATGCGCCGGGGCTGGAAAGCCTGGATGGATGCGGGCAGCCCGGAGTTTACCCCGGATGTCATGAACAAATACAAATTCACCGCGCGCTATCTGGACGACATGCTGCGGGTGAGCTGGGATACCGCCTTCACATATCTCGCCAAGGCCATGATCATTATCGCCGAGCGGTACAGCGGCGAGGCCGGTGCCAGGCGGTTGCGTGAGCAGGGGTATCCGCCGGAAATGATCGAGATGACCAAAGGGTCTGGCGTGCGGACGATGAAGTTCCGCGCTGGGATGCCGATTCTGGGCGTGATCGGGAAAATGGCGATCACCCGGATGAATGGTGGTTGTGGAGCACTGTTGGACCACTACATTCGGAAAGTAAAGCCCAACCAGGCACAGGGCGGCCGATACTGGTCGAACTATACCTGGCACGGTGACCAGAATCCGGCGCATCCGTTCTGGTCTGGTGTGCAGACATCCGACATTGACCTCTCCGACATGCGTTTTTCCAAGCTGAACACGAGCTGGGGGAAGAACTTTGTGGAGAACAAGATGCCGGAAGCGCACTGGAAGCTCGAGAGCATTGAGCGTGGTGCCCGAGTCGTGGTGATTACGCCTGAGTACAACCCGACGGCGTATCGAGCCGACTACTGGATTCCTGTGCGGCCTGAAACGGATGCAGCACTGTTCCTGGGTGCATGTAAGATCATCTTCGATGAGAACATGCATGACCATGATTTCTGTGCGGCCTATACGGACATGCCGATTCTGGTCCGTACGGATACGTTGCAGTACTTGGATCCGCGCGATGTGGTCAAAGGCTACAAGTTGCCGGATTTCTCGAAGACGTATTCGGGGAAAGTGCAAACCCTCGATCCGGCCAAGATTGCCCGCTTGGGCGGTTTCATGGTCTGGGACATGAACAAAAACCAGGCCGTGCCGATTCACCGCGAGTTGGTTGGCTGGCATTTCCGGAACAGTGGCATTGAGCCTGCGTTGACCGGGACCTTCCGAGTGAAGTTGCTCAATGGTCGCGAAGTTGACGTGGCACCGATTTTCCAACTGTATCAAGTCCACTTGCAGGATTATGACTTGGATACAGTGCACCAGATCAATCGGTCGCCGAAGGACTTGATCGTCCGCTGGGCCAGAGATTCAGGTGCCATTAAGCCTGCGACCATTCATAACGGTGAAGGGACGAACCACTACTTTCACCAGACCATTATTGCGCGTGGCGCAGCAATGGTGTTGATTATCACAGGGAACGTCGGGAAGTTCGGGACCGGACAACATACCTGGGCCGGGAACTATAAAGCGGGGATCTGGAACAGCACCCCGTGGTCCGGTGGTGGTCTGGGAACACACACGGCGGAGAATCCGTTCAAGATCACGACGGATCCCAACGCGCATGGCAAAGAGATTCACGTGCGCGGGTACTACTATGGCGAAGAGGTGGCTTACTGGAACCACGGGGACACGGCGTTGATCGTGAACACGCCGAAGTATGGGCGTCGGGTGTTTACCGGCAAGACGCACATGCCGACCCCGAGTAAGTTCCGGTGGGTGGCGAACGTCAACGTGCTGAACAACGCCAAACACCACTACGACATGGTGAAAAACGTGGACCCGCACCTTGAGTGCATTGTCACGCAGGACATCGAGATGACCTCCGATGTGAACCATGCGGACATTGCCTTGGGTGTGAATACGTGGATGGAGTTCACGTATCCCGAACATACGGCAACGGTGTCCAATCCCTGGTTCCAGGTCTGGAAGGGTGGCATTCGGCCCTTGTATGACACGCGGAACGATTTGGATACCACCGCCGGTGTGGCCGCCAAGCTCACCGAAATGACGGGAGATGGGCGGTTCCGGGATTACTTCAAGTTTGTCTACGACAACCGGGTGGACGTCTACGTGCAGCGGTTGCTGGATGCCAGCTGTACGGGGTACGGGTATAGTGTGGACACCATGCTGAAGTCTGAAAAAGGCTGGATGGTGTTGTGTCGCACGTATCCGAGACAGCCCTTCTGGGAAGAGACAAACGAGAGTAAGCCAATGTGGACTCGAACCGGTCGGTATGAAAACTACCGGACGGAACCGGAAGCCATTGAGTACGGGGAAAACTTCATTTCGCACCGGGAAGGGACGGAAGCCACGCCGTACCTGCCGAATGCGATTATGACGACGAACCCGTATGTGCGACCGGATGACTACGGGATTCCGATCACGGCACAGCACCATGATGACAAGACGGTGCGGAACATTGCGTTGCCGTGGCAGGAGATCAAACGGTACTCCAACCCGCTGTGGGAGAAGGGGTATCAGTTCTATTGCGTGACACCGAAAACACGGCATCGTGTGCACAGTCAGTGGTCAGTCAACGACTGGGTGCAGATGTATGAGTCGAACTTCGGTGATGCGTATCGGATGGATAAACGAACGCCGGGTGTGGGTGAGCATCAGTTGCACATGAACCCGCAAGCGGCGAAAGACCGGGGTATCAACGACGGTGACTATGTGTACGTCGATGGGAACCCGGTTGATCGTCCATACCGAGGATGGAAGCCGAGTGATCCGTACTACAAAGTGGCCCGGTTGATGATTCGGGCAAAGTACAACCCGGCATTCCCGTACCACGTGACCATGGCGAAACATGCACCGTATGTGGCGACCGCGAAATCCGTGAAGGGACATGAAACCAGACCGGATGGACGGGCCATCGCGATGGATACGGGGTATCAGTCCAACTTCCGCTACGGGGCGCAGCAGTCCTTTACACGGGACTGGTTGATGCCGATGCAGCAGACTGACTCACTGCCGGGCAAACATGCAGTGGGTTGGAAGTTCAAGTTCGGGTACCAAGTGGACAACCATGCAGTCAATACCGTGCCGAAAGAATGTCTGATGCGGATTACCAAAGCAGAGGACGGCGGTATTGGAGGCAGGGGGCCATGGGAGCCAGTCCGAACCGGGTTCACGCCTGGCCAGGAAAACGAGTTTATGATCAAATGGCTCAAAGGCGACCACATTAAGATCAAGGTGTAATCGAAAAGGATTGCGCGCGGTGGGGGGCTGGAACGTATCGGCCCCCCATCGAACCTGGATCGAATTGTGGGATTGCAGAGATTGGACGCAAGTTAGTTCAAAGAAACGGAGGGAATCATGCCAGAGGTTTATAATTGGCAGTTAGGACGGAAGATGCTGTATCCGTATGAGGAACGGCATCCGAAATGGCAGTTTGCCTTTGTGTTTAACATCAATCGTTGCCTGGCCTGTCAGACCTGTTCCATGGCGGATAAGTCCACCTGGTTGTTTTCCAAGGGCCAGGAGTACATGTGGTGGAACAACGTGGAGACGAAACCGTATGGTGGGTATCCACAGTTCTACGATGTGAAGATCACGCAGTTGATTGAGCAGGTCAATCCTGGTGGGCAGGTGTGGAACGTCCGGGTCGGTCGTAAACACCATGCGCCATACGGGGTTTTTGAAGGGATGACCATTTTCGATGCCGGGGCCAAAGTGGGCCAGGCCGCGATTGGCTACATCCCGACGGACCAGGAATGGCGGTTCGTTAACATTTATGAAGACACGGCAACGTCGATGCGGGCCATTGTGGAAGGCATTGACAAAACCGGGTTCACCAAGGAAGAACCATGGCGGATGACCGGCAGTAGTTTGCCGGAGCATGAAACCTACTTCTTCTATCTTCAGCGCATTTGTAACCACTGTACATATCCGGGCTGTCTGGCAGCCTGTCCGCGGAAGGCCATCTACAAGAGGCCGGAAGATGGGATTGTGCTAATCGACCAGAACCGGTGTCGTGGGTACAAGAAGTGCGTGGAGCAGTGTCCGTACAAGAAGCCGATGTACCGGGGCACGACTCGGGTGACCGAGAAGTGTATCGCGTGCTACCCGCGGATCGAGGGTAAAGATCCCCTCACTGGTGGGGAGCCGATGGAGACCCGGTGTATGTCGGCCTGCGTGGGGAAGATTCGCTTGCAGAACCTCGTCAAGGTCGGAGAGGATGGCCTGTGGGCGGAAGACCGGTGGAACCCCCTGTACTACACCATTCGTGTGGAACAGGTGGCGTTGCCGCTGTATCCGCAATGGGGTACAGAGCCGAACGGGTATTACATCCCGCCGCGGCAATCCCCGCGTGGCTATATCCGGCAGATGTTTGGGCCGGGTGTGGACAATGCGATTGAGAAGTACCTGGTGCCGAGCCGGGAGTTGTTGGCCGTCCTCCAGCTTTGGAGAGCGAGCCAGCAGATTATCTTCCGGTATGATGTCATTCCCGGGCCGAAAGTGTTTGAGACCCAAATACACGGGCGGAAGTTCGAGATGTATAATGACACCGTGTTAGGGTTCAACAAGTCTGGGAAAGAAGCAGTGCGGCAGCAGGTGGAAGAGCCGATTTACATTCGGCCTGCCGAACGCGCGACCTGGCTGTAAGAGCCGGGACAGTGCTTGGAAAAAAGCCGGAGGTTGTCTTGAGTAAGGACCCTCCGGCTTTTTTTTGTTTTCATTAGATGGGTTTACCCGTTCATAGTAAAGAACAGCCCCCCCCTTCCGTCATTCCCGCAGTGAGTTGAGCGGGAATCCAGGGAGGGGCTGAATTTCATCTCTTCTGTTGAGGACCTGTCCGATGATGAGACAAGTCTTCCTGCGTGCTTGTGACCAGAATCCGGAGAGGGCACACTACTCACGCCGCGGTGTCCTCGTTCTGATTGCGTGCGTGGCCTTCATGGCAGGAAGTTGCACGAGCCTGCCAGACGCCAATTCACCCCAGGCTGTCGTGGACCGACCTCCTGGTGCGTCCCAGAAGACGACGGAGGTTGAGCCGACCGTTGAACCTCCGGACACGGTTTCAAATCAACCGGTTGCCCCACCTGCTCCGCCCCCGTTTTCCATCGAAGATCGGATGTCGCTTGGTATCGTGCCAGGCCAGCACCTCGACGATCTGTCTGTTCCAGTGTTCAGTTTTCGCGCGGATGGGCTTCCATTAGATGAGGCGTTGCGTCTGTTCTCACGCGCGAATCATCTGAATATCGTCGTGGAACCGGATATCGATGGCATGGTCACGGTCGACTTTCACGATCTTGCTCTGGGAGAAGCCATGGCGGCGCTGTTGAATATGCACGGGTACTACTGGGAAAAAGATGGAGGCGTGATTTTCGTTCGTCGGCTGGAAACTCGAACCTTCACGCTGGATTACATTCGTCTGGAACGCTCTGGAATGGGGCGCAACAAGGCGCAGGTCACGTCAGGGTCCGGGGGAGTCGGCGGCCAGGATGCGGGCGAAGTGACCTTGAGCCAGGAAGATCACATTAAGTTTTGGGAAGAAATTGAGACGCAACTGAAAGCGCTTCTCTCAAGCGAAGGACGCTTCGTGGTGAATCGTTTATCGGGTACCATTCAAGTGACGGATCTCCATAATCGGATCGAAGGGATTGCGGCATTCCTGGCCAACATTCGCCATTCCCTCTATCGACAAGTGGAGATCCGAGCCAGGATTTATGAAGTTGCGCTGAGAGATGACTACAGTCTGGGGCTGAACTGGGATCGGATTACGCTCAGCAACCCTTCCAGCAGTTTTAAGTTCACCAATATCGTCTCGAATCCAGCCGGCGGCGTGGTTGCTCGTGCGGCCACCGGAGTCTTCAGCTTTGATGACGGCGATTTTAAGGGGATGCTCCAGGCCTTACGGGAACAGGGGAACGTGAAGGTCGTGTCTCAGCCACGGATTCTGACATTGAACAATCAGCCTGCGCTGATCAAGGTAGGGACGGATCAATCGTTTTTTTCTTCGACGGTCACGCAGGGGACGGGAGGGACCGGAAACATTGTGACGGAGCAAATACGGACCGTGACCTCCGGTCTCGTGCTCTCGGTGACGCCGCAGATTTCCCAGGATGGGTGGATCATCATGGATGTCTCGCCCATTATTACCAGGTTGACCGAGACCGTGGAATCCCCTAACGGCTCCACCGCCCCTGTTCTGGAAGTGAAGCAGTCTGGAGGGCTGGTCCGCGTTCGTCATGGTGATATGGTGATTATCGGTGGGCTGATCCAGGATCAAGTCACGAACACGGATCGGAGCGTCCCCGTGCTGAGCGATATCCCCTGGGTTGGTCGGTTGTTCCAGGGCACCTATCAGGCCGAACGAAGAACGGAACTCGTCATCTTCCTCATGCCTCGCATTCTGAACGTGACGTGATGGGCAGCACTGAGCTGACTGTGCGCGAGGTGAGACACCATCGCGTGTGCCGTTGGCCTCCTGAAAGTCCTGTACGCACGATGCGCAACATTGTGGTTCTGACGTCAACCACGAGACTCCCGGGTTTTGTGAAAAGTGACAAAGACCACAGAGAGTATGGGCAATGCGCATTGCCAGTGATGTACTGAAGCAGTTGCGATCTGCATGGGCCCGGCTCACACGGCGTCTGGAAACATTCTCCCTGTCGGGGATTGGGAGAGCCCTGGCCCCTCCCCATTATCTGACGGCGACCATTCGCAAGAGTCTTCGGCTGTCATTGATCGTGGTTGGGCTTGGAGGGGGTGGACTGGGTCTCTACTGGTGGGCGTGGCAGGTTCCTGGCGATGCGGACGGAGTGCATCCAGAGCATGAAACGGGAGCAGGGACGGAGATCCATCGCGTGGACGAGGCCCCGTCCCGGCTCATTGAGGATGTTCCCGGGCAGGAGACGGAGGAAGAATCTGTCACGGTCGCCTTGACCGGTGCCGGTGAACATGCCGCTCCGATGGAGATGGATGCGGCCACGGGTGTTGACGCAACCCATGACGTCACCGAGATGGCCACGGAGACCACACAACCTGTACCGCAAGGGCCAGTACTGGAGCCGTCACCATCCCTGGTCGCTGCAACATTGGATCTCCCGCTTGCACCCACGGAATCCAGGTCTGCCACCACCGTCACCCCGTCGGTGGTCGAGGACGTGCCAGTTTCGAAACAGCGGGCCACTCCAGAAGTGCAGCCTTCAGCGGCGCCCCCCCTTGTGGTTGCCGCCACGGCTGACGCATCCAGTCAACGGAAACCCGTCGTGCGCCCACGGCTTCGGAACGAGACACCCGCGGAAGCTGCCCTCACCCGCGCGCGCAATCTCATTGCACAGCGGCGCTATGCACGGGCGGTGACCGTCTTGTCTCCCCTGTTTGTGACGCCTCCCCGCACGTGGGAGCCCTGGTTCTGGTTGGGCACGGCCTATCTGGGATTGGGCCAGTGGGAAAAAGCTCGTGAGTTGTTGCAAGAGGGCATTGCCCGCGACGCGACGGTGCCACAATTGTGGGTGCACCAGGCGCTGGTGAGTCAACAACGGGGCCGACATGGCGAAGCGTTGGAAGCCCTCCGGCAAGCGGAGTTACTGGCTCCTCAACTTCCCGAAGTGCAGTTGAATCTGGCGTATTCTCTTGAAGTGCGAGGCCCCGTGTCCGCTGCCATTGAACACTACCGGACGTTTCTGGCTTTGACCAAAGACAACGTGGCGTACGACGGAATGCGCGAGAAGGTGCGCGAGCATCTCATGCGGTTAGCGGTGCGCTGATCCCGGCGACCCCGTGGTAAGCCATCCGGTTCAAATCTGTCTGTGCGTTCGTGTGTGCAGGAAGGCATGCCCCTGGCGCCCCCCCTTGGATTCCCGCTCAACTCACTGCGGGAATGCATGCCCCTGGCGCTCCGTGCGACCAGGGGACGGAGGGGGGGCTGTTGACCAGGGGACGGTGAACAGGCCTGGTCTCACCTCCGGCGTGACGATGGTGCCTGTCGCTTGTGTTCAGGCAATGCGTCGAGAGCGACGGAAGAGCGTATGGAACGCCTGCTGGAGTTTCGTCAGGATGCCAGTTGTCATGGCGTCCTGATGGTCTTCCCATGTTTCCTGATTGCCCAGATAGGCCGTGTCTCGAAACTGGATCCGGCTGCGAAGTTGGGTGTAGCCCCGTGCCTGTAATCTGGCGATGAGGCTGGCTAACGCGGCGTGTTCCGTGGCGTGCGGCTCCGTTTCCAGCAGGAGTCTTTCGTATCGAAAGGTGGCGTGGAAGGCTTCCTGTATGACCGTGATGTTCACCTGGCGATTAAACCCTCGTCCCAGGTCATCGAGTCCGGCAAGTTGATAGATGCTGGGCATGACGTCCATCGTGTCAGTCTGTGTGGATGTCGTGTTCGGAAAGGTGTCCTGCTGTGGGCGATCATAGCACACGTTGCGCACTATCCCGCAATGAAGAAACCGCCTGCTTCGGAAGACGAACGCAGGGATGGCTGGCATGGAACGTTGAGTGACACGAAACGGACATGCTAGAATGAACCGATGTCGCACATGTTTTCTGAAGGCCCGCCCTGGATCATGACATGTCTGGTACCATCCCGGGCCAGGCGTGTCCGCCTTCCTGTCGTCGCCGGGACGTTGTTCGACTGCACAACACCGCTCCATGCAATTTGACTTCACGGACACGACCGTCGGCTATCTGGCGATAGGCATTTTTGTATTGGCCTATGCGTTGGTTATGGCCGAGGAGTTTACCGGGCTCCGGAAATCCAAACCGGTCATTCTGGCTGCGGGACTGATTTGGCTGCTGGTCGCCGCAGCGTATCCCGGCGACGATCCGCATGTCGTCGAAGAGGCCCTGCGTCACAACATTCTTGAATATGCGGAGTTGATGTTATTCCTCCTGGCCGCCATGACCTATATCAATGCCATGGAGGAACGGCTGGTCTTCGAGAGTTTGCGTTCCTGGCTGGTGCGCCAGGGGTTCACCTACCGACAACTCTTCTGGATTACGGGAATCCTGGCGTTCTGTATTTCGCCGGTGGCTGATAATCTGACAACGGCCCTGTTGATGTGTGCCGTTGTGCTGGCCGTTGGAGAGGGCAATCCGCGCTTTGTCAGTCTGGCCTGTATCAACATTGTTGTGGCGGCCAATGCAGGCGGGGCGTTCAGTCCCTTTGGCGACATCACGACGTTGATGGTCTGGCAAAAGGGGCTCGTGGATTTCTTCACGTTTTTTCTGTTGTTTATCCCGTCCGTGATTAACTTTCTCGTGCCGGCCTGGGTGATGTACTACGCCGTGCCGCGTGTGGTGCCGGCGCGGTCGGAAGAAGTGGTGGTCATGAAGCGGGGAGGGGGTGTCATCATATTTTTATTGCTCTGCACGATCTGTACGGCCGTGAGTTTTCATAACTTTTTTCACCTGCCGCCCATGGTGGGGATGATGACGGGTCTGGCCTACTTGCAGATTTTTGGATATTACCTGCAGCAAACACACCACAGAGAGGCGAAGCCGGGAACGTGGAGTGAGCAGAAACACCAGGAAGTCCTTGGCGACGTTGTCGCGTTCGATGTGTTCCGGAACATTGCCCGTGCCGAATGGGATACCCTGTTGTTTTTTTATGGTGTCGTGCTGTGTGTGGGGGGGCTGGGCTTTCTCGGCTATCTCGCGATGGCGGCGCAGGTGATGTATGTCCAGTGGGGACCCACGGCAGCGAATGCCATGGTTGGTGTGTTATCGGCGATTGTTGATAACATTCCCGTCATGTTTGCCGTCTTGACGATGAATCCCGACATGTCTCAGGGGCAGTGGTTGTTGGTGACCTTGACGGCGGGAGTGGGGGGCAGTCTGTTATCGATCGGGTCAGCGGCCGGTGTGGCCCTGATGGGGCAGTCACGGGGCCAATATACGTTCTTTGGTCATCTCAAGTGGGCGCCGGTGATAGCGCTGGGGTATGTGGCCAGCATCCTGTCCCATCTGTGGCTGAACGCGGCCCGGTTTTAACGTGACACGTCGTGCTGCTTTCGGTTTTGCGACGCCGGTCTTGTATGAAGAAACCGCGGGCTTCGGAAAACGAACGCCATGGATGGTTTAGCATGACGGGTGGCGTGAAAGGTGAGCAACACGAAACGGACATGCTGCAATCACGTGATGTCGCGAATGTGTTCTGAAGGCCCACCCTGAATCATGGCATGTCTGGCACCGTCCCGGGCCAGACATGTCTGCCTTCCTGTCGTTGCCGGGACGTTGTTCGACCGCACAACACCGCTCCATGCAATTTGACTTCACAGACACGACCGTCGGCTATGTGGCGATAGGCATTTTTGTGTTGGCCTATGCGCTGGTCATGGCCGAGGAGTTTACCGGGTTCCGGAAATCCAAATCGGTCATTCTGGCCGCGGGAATAATGTGGCTGCTGGTCGCCGCGGCGTATCCCGGCGACGATCCGCATGTCGTCGAACAGGCCCTGCGTCACAGCATTCTTGAGTATGCGGAGTTGATGTTATTCCTCCTGGCCGCCATGACCTATATCAATGCCATGGAGGAGCGGCTGGTCTTCGAGAGTTTGCGTTCCTGGCTGGTGCGCCAGGGGTTCACCTACCGGCAGCTCTTCTGGATTACGGGAATCCTGGCGTTCTTTATTTCGCCGGTGGCTGATAATCTGGCAACGGCCCTGTTGATGTGTGCCGTTGTGCTGGCCGTTGGAGAGGGCAATGCGCGCTTTGTCAGCCTGGCCTGTATCAACATTGTTGTGGCGGCCAATGCGGGCGGGGCGTTCAGTCCCTTTGGCGACATCACGACGTTGATGGTCTGGCAAAAAGGGCTCGTGGACTTCTTCACGTTTTTTCTGTTGTTTATCCCGTCCGTGATTAACTTTCTCGTGCCGGCCTGGGTGATGTACTACGCCGTGCCTCGTGTGTCGCCGGCGCGGGTGGAAGAAGTGGTGGTCGTGAAGCGTGGAGGGGTTGTCATCATATTGTTATTTCTCTGCACGATCTGCACGGCCGTGATTTTTCACAGTTTTTTTCACATGCCGCCCATGGTGGGGATGATGACGGGTCTGGCCTACTTGCAGGTTTTCGGATATTACCTGCAGCAAACACACCACAGAGAGGCGAAGTCGGCAACGTGGAGTGAGCAGAAACACCAGGAGATCCTTGGCGACGTTGTCGCGTTTGATGTGTTCCGGAACATTGCCCGTGCCGAATGGGATACCCTGTTGTTTTTCTATGGTATCGTGTTGTGTGTGGGGGGGCTGGGCTTTCTCGGCTATCTCGCGGCGGCGGCGCAGGTGATGTATGTCCAGTGGGGACCCACGGAGGCGAATGCCATGGTTGGCGTGTTATCGGCGCTTGTTGGTAACATTCCCGTTATGTTTGCCGTCGTGACGATGAGTCCCGACATGTCTCAGGGGCAGTGGTTGTTGGTGACCTTGACGGCTGGCGTGGGGGGCAGTCTGTTATCAATCGGGTCGGCGGCTGGTGTGGCCCTGATGGGGCAGGCACGGGGCCAATATACGTTCTTTGGTCATCTCAAGTGGGCACCGGTGATAGCGCTGGGGTATGTGGTCAGCATCCTGTCCCACCTGTGGCTGAACGCGGCCCGGTTTTAACGTGACACGTCGCGCTGCTTTCGGTTTTGCGACGCCGGTCTTCTATGTTGCCGACCTGATCGCGGCGCGGGATTTTTACAGTCATGTGCTGGGGTTCACCGTGGACACGTGCTGGCCTGACGGGGACCCACAGGTGCTGATGGTGGACCACGGCGACGCGCACCTGATGTTTGTGCGCGAGGACGATGCGACACAACGCTCGTGCAGGAGCGAGGTGCGTATTGAAACGCAAGGTGTCGCCGCGTTGCACAAACACCTTGCGTCGCGGGTGACAGTGGAATGGGGGCCGGAAGTGTATTGCTACGGGCGCCGCGAGTTTTCAGTGCGTGACCCGAACGGAGTGTCGGTGATTTTTACCGAGGAGACGGCTGATGAGCCGGGTGGTGAGGGGTAGCCGTTCTTTGTTTCCTGCGCGTGGTGTTGCAGGGG
>RKSG01000111.1 GCA_007570995.1 Nitrospirales bacterium | reverse complement strand
CCGAAACAACATCCCGCGCTTCAACGCGCACAATCTGTCCACCAATCGTGACCGTTTTGCCCCGCTGGCCGGCATTGCCGAACAGTGCGGCATCACGCCAGCGCAACTGGCACTGGCATGGTTGTTGCATCAGGGCAACGATATTTTCGTGATACCCGGCACCCGCAACATGCAGCGTCTGGACGAAAACGTCGCTGCTGCGGATATCCAGCTGGACGCGCAAACACTGGCGCAAGTGGATGATATCTGTCGTGCAGGTTCGGCTGTCGGCAGCACCTTGCTGTAAAAATCGTGGGGCGGATGTGAAAACCCCGGGCTGAACCCCTACCCCATCCGTCCCCTGGTCGCTCGGGGTGCCAGGGGCATGCATTCCTGCGCAGGCGGGAATCCAAGGGTGAGGGGGGTGTCAGGGCAGGCTTTGTGACCAAGTGTGTGAAAAAGTTGCGTGCAAGTCGTATAATAGCAGATTGTCATTCCTGCGGAAGCAGGAATCCAGAATCCCCGCCCGTCCTGTGTTGGGAAGAGGGAGCGGGCATGATAGAGCGTCCTTCGAGTGCGCCCCGGGTGTCCCGTGAGTGCGTCACGAATCATGGTTCACCAGAAAATGGGTAAGGCGATGCAAAAAAGCGCGGGTCTTGTGATAGCCAGTCTGTTGTGCGTGTGGGTGGTGTCTGACTGGTGGCCGGCGTTGTTCCAGCCTGCCACAGCCACGCGGGCGTCGGAAACGCAGGCCGTTCCCGAAAGACGACATCGTCCAGCCGTGCCCCTCGATCGGCCAGTGCCTGTGGTGGCCGATTACACGGATCCCATGGATAGCACGGATCGCATGGATCACGCGGACGTGTTACAGCTCAACCAGCATCTCATCTCGATTGCGGATAAGGTCAGGCCGACCGTCGTCAATATCTCCGTCACGAAAACCGTTTCCGACCGGCATCCGTTTTTCAACTCACCGTTCTTTGACGATCCGTTCTTTCGCAGATTTTTTGGCGATCGGTTTCGGGAGGAACGACGTCGCCCCGCCCCCCGCAGGCGCCAACAACAGGGCACAGGGTCGGGCGTCATCGTCAGCGCCGACGGCTATATCGTCACGAATAATCACGTCGTGGCCGAGGACAGCACCATTCAGGTGGTGTTGGACGACAAACGAACCTTTGAGGCGGAGTTGATCGGAACGGACCCCAAAACCGATCTGGCCATTGTCAAAATTGACGCCTCCGGGTTGCCGTTTCTCTCCTGGGGCGATTCCAGCCAGTTGCGCGTCGGGGAAATGGTCATCGCGGTGGGGAACCCGTTCGGGCTGAACCAGACGGTCACCATGGGCATTATCAGCGCCGTGGGTCGGGCCAATGTGGGCATTGTTGACTATGAGGATTTTATCCAGACCGATGCGGCCATTAATCCCGGGAATTCCGGAGGCGCGCTGGTGAATTTGCAAGGGGATTTAATCGGGATCAATACCGCGATCTTCAGCCGGAGCGGCGGGTATATGGGCATTGGCTTTGCGATTCCCAGCAATATGGCCCACACCGTCACCCAAAGTTTGAAAATGCACGGCAAAGTGGTACGGGGATGGCTCGGGGTGTCCATTCAGGATCTGACTCCCGAGCTGGCGGAGCAGTTTGGCGTCCCGGATACCAACGGGGCGCTGGTCACCGACGTGATGGGGGACAGTCCCGCCCAGGACGGTGATGTCCAACGCGGGGATGTTATTCGCGACTATGACGGGCACCCCGTCGACAGTTCGACCAAGTTACGAACCACGGTTGCCGAAACGACTCCGGGGACCAGTGTGGCCATCGGCATTGTGCGCGAAGGGCGCGAGCAGACCCTGTCCGTCGTCATTGGGCAGATGCCCGGCGATATGGCCGGGTTACCAAGTGGCGAGGGTGGCGTCCGTCACGCCCTGTCCGGTTTGACGGTCGAAACGGTTCCTCCCGGTCGCTCCACTGCTGGGGGCGGGGTACGCGTCACGAACGTTGACCCGGACAGCCGTGCCGCTCGATCCGGTATCCGCAAGAACGATCGCATCCTGGAAATCAACCGGATCGACGTGCGGGATGTGGAAGATTTTAACCGGATCACCAGCCAACTGGCCGAAGATGATTCGGTGCTGGTACTCCTGAGAAGAGGGCGGGCCATGCTGTTCTTCTCCGTGGGGAGAAACTGACCCCCTCCGTCATTCCTGCGCACGCAGGAATCCAGGGCCGTGGGGGGCAGGGGCATGCAGAAAGGCCGCGGGGAGGGCGGCAGGGTATGGGGCAACGTGTTCCAGAACCGGGAATGAAGCAGAAACCATGGCAGGGTGTGCTCTTCAGCACCGTCGCGTTGTTCCTCCTGTGGCTCATCCAGTGTCCGGACAGTCACCCGTTCCACGTCGGTCTCGGGCTTGTGTCGGCCTTCGGCGTGGCGTGGCTGAATGCCAGTGCCGACGGGTGTCCCCGACGCTTTCTGCTCTTCCGCGTCGTGTGGTATCTCCTCTGGTTGTCTGGTCGCATCATGCGGAGCGGGCTGCACATGACCGCGCTCATTCTTCATCCTGATCTTCCGATTGCCCCCCGGCTCATTCACTATCGCACCAGCTTGCAGCAGCGGTCGGCAGTGGTTCTGCTGGGCAATTCCATCACCCTCACCCCCGGCACCATCACGGCCGAAGCGAACGATTGTGAACTCGTGGTCCATACCATTGATGACGAAGCCAGCCAGGATCTGACGTCGCAACGCTTTGAACACCAGCTGACCCGGGTGTTCGGGCCACCCCCTGTTCCCCCCCCTT
>RKSG01000007.1 GCA_007570995.1 Nitrospirales bacterium | reverse complement strand
GCCGACAACCCCGACAGACCAGCCCTCTTTTTTTCACAAACAGGATTCCGACTTAACGCCGAATCCGTGGTATTCTCTCCCTGAGACAGCCCGCTCACAGGCGCTGGCTACCCCCCCAATGATCCAATGCCAAAGACTGTACCGCCCACGATGAACTACTTCTCCCGCTTGCTCCCCTTTCTTCGCCCCTACCTCATACATATGATCTTCGCCAGCCTCCTGATCGCAGGGGTGGCAATCCTGAACCTGATGCTGCTGAAACTCGCCGGGACTCTGTGGGACCTGGTCGCCGTGCAACGCGACGTAACACGTATGACCCAAACGATGACACTGTTCCTCTCTCTCGCCGTCCTGCAAAGCATGATGGCGATGGGACAAAGCTACCTGACAACCCAACTGTCTCAACGGATTATCGCCGATTTCCGTACCCACCTGTTCCGCCATGTGCAAACGCTGTCGCTGAGCTTCTTCGCCAAACGACGAACAGGGGAAATTCTCTCGCGACTCATGAATGACGTGGGCGTTATTCAAAAACTCGCAACCGAGACGCCGATCGATTCCGCTAAGCAAATCGTGACGCTGGTCGGCGGAATTACGTTCCTGCTGGTCATGAACTGGAAACTCTGCCTGCTGATCGTCTCGCTGATTCCAGCTCTGGTGCTGGTGGCCAGGTTGTTCGGGAAACGCCTGCAAACCCTGTCCGTTCATATCCAGGACCATACCGCCTCGCTGTCAACGCTGATCGAAGAGGTGGTCTCGGGAATCCGGGTGGTGAAATCCTTTGTCCAAACCGACCGGGAGGATAGACGATTCGGTGCCGCACTGCAGACCCTGGTGGACGACACACTGCGCCGCGCGACGATTATGTCCATCTTTGTTCCCACGATTACACTGCTGACGTTCGCTATGGCCGGGATCGTCTTCTGGTACGGCGGTGCTCAGGTGATCAACGGGGCCATGACACCAGGCGACCTCTTCGCGTTCGTGCTGTTTGCCGGGATTCTTATCGGCCCCTTCGGGTCTATCGCGCGAGTGGTTTCGCAAATGAAGGAGGGACAGGGCGCACTGCAACGTGTCTTTGAATTGATCGACACAACTCCAGAGGTCACAGACTCCCCCAACGCCTGCGCAATGGACACGATGCAGGGCGCTATTCAATTTTCTCACGTGAGCTTTGCGTATGAACCACAACGGCCAGTACTCGCCGATCTCTCGTTTGAGGTGCACCCGGGGGAAATGGTGGCAATCGTGGGGCCTACCGGCTCGGGGAAAAGCACGATCGTGAATCTTCTCCACCGGTTTTATGATCCCGTCGAAGGGCGCGTCACCATCGATAAGCAGGACCTCCGCGAGGTGCAAATGGCAAGCCTGTACCGACAAATCGCTTTCGTGCCCCAGGAAACGGTGCTGTTCGGGGATACCATCCTGGAAAACATTCGCTATGGACGGGAAGACGCCTCCGAACAGGAGGTGATCGCGGCAAGCCAGGCCGCCAATGCCCATGACTTTATCGCAGGGCTGCCCGACGGGTATGCGACGCTGGTCGGGGAAAAGGGTGTCAATTTTTCAGGTGGACAACGTCAACGCCTGGCGATTGCCCGGGCTATTCTTAAAAATCCCAGGATCCTGATTCTGGATGAGGCGACATCGTCGCTGGATTCGGAATCTGAACGGCTGGTTCAACAGGCTCTGCAGCGCCTCATGGCAGGACGGACGACGGTGGTCATCGCTCACCGCTTGACCACGATTCAGGAAGCGGACCGGATTGTGGTGTTGAACAAGGGCAGCATCGTCGCGGAAGGCACGCATACGACCCTGATGCAACAGGACGGGTTGTACCGCCACCTGTACACGCTCCTGATGGCGGAACTGGAAACGGAGACCCCGGCCCCGCCGCCAACAGACGGCTGAGGGAAGCAGCTTACCGGATGGCGGCAAAGTCCGTCTTGAGGTTGATGAGTGTGCCGTCGGGGAAAAAGATGACCAGTGTCGTCTCGGCGTTCGGGTCAAAATCCTGATAGGCAAATCTGGCGGAGAACCGTGAGACGTAGTCTGTTTCGGAGCCGGGAATGTTCCGTCCACGGCTGGGCTTGCCTTTATCCACGGCCATCACGTTGCGGGCGCCCTGCTGGAGGGCCACGTCGACGCCTTCGGCGAAAAATTCTTCCTGACCGCACAGCCCGATTTCTATTTCCAGGTTCGGCATTGTCAGAATTTCCTGGATTTTGGCTTCCGGCATTCGGATTTCCCGTTGGGCCACCTTGGACCGGCGGGCTTCTTCGCGTCCGAAGTACTCGAGCCAGTAGGTCTTGGTGCGAAGGATCGCGCTACTGCCACAGGGTTTGACGGCGGGGTCGTCGCCGATGCGGGATTTTCTGTCTGCCTCCTGGATAATCTGAAACATTTCCTCATTCGAGGTTACCTGTTCCATCGGCTCCCGCGCCGCTTCCATAATTCGCCCGGCGTCCTCCATGGTCACATCGACGTTTATCGCCAAAGTCGGAGAAACCATCCCTCCCAACAAACACAGCACCATGAGACTCGATCTCCTTCCTGTGTGGTTGGCCTGTGTGCCCATGCGGTCTCTCCTTTTCGGCGAAAGATGAATACGTGAGCGACGAACAACAACCATCGCCAGCGTTTCCCGGAATTGTAGGAAACCGCCAGGCCTGTTTTCAACGCCCGGTCGTTTCTGTGGCTGCAGGGTGTCATTCCCGCCCCTGAGCGGGAATCCAGAACCCCTGCCGAGGGCACGGAACCCTCCAGTCTGTTACGCCCCGCCGCCG
>RKSG01000118.1 GCA_007570995.1 Nitrospirales bacterium | reverse complement strand
CCCCACGGTCGTTGCCGGAGGTGGCGGATCCGGCTCCATGGTCGTCGCCGGAGGCGGCGGGGACGGCCCCACAGTCGTTGCCGGAGGTGGCGGATCCGGATCCACGGTCGTCGCCGGAGGCGGCGGGGACGGCCCCACAGTCGTTGCCGGAGGTGGCGGATTCGGCTCCATGGTCGTCGCCGGAGGCGGCGGACCCGGATCCATGGTCGTCGCCGGAGGCGGCGGATCCGGACCCACATCTGCCTGCCTCTGGTGACCAGACGCATCCCCGCCCGAATTCCCCGCTCCGGTCGTCGCCGGAGGCAACTGATTCGGTGCCCCCGTCATCGCCGGTAACGACTGGTCCGGATCCACCACATCCGTCCCCGGCCTCTGGGGCCCAGACGCCTCCCCGCCCGAATTCCCCGCTCCTCCAGTAGGCCCAGGTGTCGAAGGTCCCGAATCCCCAGGCGATGGTGACGCGCCACCTCCGCCGCCGCAGGCAGCCAGTAGCAGAAACAACACCACCGAGAGCAGCCCGTTCCTGGTAGAGAGTTTTAAATCTGGGATACAGCCCGTGTTCCACATTGCATTGTCCCGACACAAAACGCCGGGCCTTGTCACTATACTGCACATATCCATGTGCTCACGCATTGCCTCACGGATTCACTTGCAGAAGACCTGACGATGGAACCTGGAATGACTGCGCGTTTACCGACAATACGGGGGAATTGCACTTCAGGCAGATTTGCTCTCGTGTCCGCTTCCCTGTGTTGTACACGGAAGCCGCTGCGCGATCTCACCGTGCCACTCTCTCGTCCAGAACGGGCCAGGCACCCAGGATGTTACCGGCCACATCATCATTCCCGAGACAGAAAGACACTCATACCAACACGCCCGGCATCCTGGCTCTCACTACATATTGATTATACACCCAACGCCACGGCTTTGAAAGAAGCATGAACCGTCTGGCCAATGGTCAGCTTCAGACGTTGCAGTGACTTTCTGGTAATCATGGCTAACAGGGGACAGCCCGCATCAAGCTTCACCGCCACAGCATACCCGTTGCGTGAGGACGGCCCAATATCAACAATCGTGGCTTCCAGCACGTTCAACATGCTGCCGGAAGCCGTCGGGGGATCCATCGTCAAACTGACGTCGCAAGCCGGAATCTGTATACGCAACGTCGCTCCAATGGGAAGAGATTCCTGAGGAATAAAAAGCGACCGTCCCAGAAAATCAACCCGTGTCAACCCAAACTGCGGTTCGTGCCCGGCAATCCGGGTCTCAATCACGGCACCGAGAATGTTCGATTCGACCAGCATCGACAGATCCTGTCGAGCAAAGACTTCCTGAATCGGTCCGGTCGCTACCACGTTGCCCCGTTTCATCAGGACCACGTGCCTGGCCAGTTGGACAATTTCGTTGAGATCGTGGGTCACATACAAAACAGGGATCCCCAGTTCCTGATTTAACCGCCTGATAAACGGGAAAATGTCCTTCTTCCGTTCCTGGTCAAGAGAGACTAACGGTTCATCCATCAACAGCAGTTGTGGACTGGTTAACAGCGCCCGCCCAATCGCTACACGCCGCTGTTCACCCCCCGATAACTGATGGGGGCGGCGCTGCAAGAACGCAGTCAGCCCCAACAGCTCACTCACCTGATCAAAGGTCATGCGTCGCTGTGACGGAGGCGTGCGTTTCATGCCATAGGTGAGATTGTGTTCCACATTGAGATGCGGAAACAGCCGGGCCTCCTGAAACACGATGCCCACGCGTCGTTGCTCGATTGAGACAAATGTCCGGTGCGCATCGTCCTGCCAGATTTCCCGGCCAAACGCGAGAAATCCTGACGCCACGGGGGACAGGCCGGCAATACACCGCAACAGCGTGGTCTTGCCGCTCCCCGACACGCCAAACACCGCTACCGTCCCTTCAAGCGGAAATGCACAGTCGACGTCAAAACGAAAGCCTGGGTAGTCGAGGCGGAATCGTGCGTTGAGGTGGCTCATGACACATTCACGGGCAGACGGCGATTGACCGTGTACACGATCGTGAGCATGAGAAAACTCACGATCAGGAGTGTGGCCGACAGCACATGGGCCTGGGTATATTCGAGACTCTCAACGTGATCGTAGATGGTAATCGAAAGCACCCTGGTCACGCCGGGGATATTCCCGCCTACCATGAGCACGACGCCGAATTCACCCAGGGTATGGGCGAAGCCCAGCACGAGTGCGCTCACATAACCCCGAAGTGCCATGGGCGACACAACCGTGAAGAAGGCATCCAGCTTTGAGGCACGGAGAGACCGGGCAACTTCCATTGGCTTGGTCCCGACAGCTTCAAAGGCCCCTTGCAGGGGTTGCACGACAAAGGGAAGCGAATAGAACGTCGAGGCAATGACCAACCCTGTAAAGGTAAACGAGAGCGCTGAGCCGGTGAGCGCCTTCCACGGGCCGCCAATCGGGCCATGGGGACCGAGCGCAACCAGGAGATAAAACCCGAGGACGGTCGGCGGGAGCACAATGGGGAGAGCCACGACCGCCTCCACCAGCGTCCGTGCCCGTGATTTCGTGCAGGATAACCACCACGCCAGAGGCGTGCCGACCACCAGCAACACGGCGACGGTCACCCCGGCCAGTTGCATGGTCAACCACAACGAGGCCCAATCCATGGCAGGCAGATTCCTCACCCACCCACCCGGCCCTGCTTAGTCCACCCCATAGCCGCACCGTTCAATGATCGCCCTGGACTTCGCCCCCTGCACATATTCCAGCAGGGCATGTGCAGCTTCACTGGTCTGCCCGTTGACCAGCAACACCGCCTGTTGATTCAGAGGCTGATACAGATGCGTCGGCACGTCCCATCGGCTCCCCGACCCGTTGATGGAGACATCCAGCACCTGAGAAAGCGCCACAAACCCCAACTGAGCATTTTGTGAGAAAACGAACTGGAACGTTTGCCCGATATTTTCTCCCTGAACAATCCGATCGCGCACCTGATTCCACAATCCCAGGATTTGCAGGGTCTGTCGGGCGGCGGCACCATACGGGGCAGTTTTGGGGTTGGCCATGGCCAGATGCTCAATGGGACCTGACAGCGTGGACCGGCCATCTGCCTTGACCACATCGGGCGACGCACTCCACAACGTCAGTCGTCCCACTGCGTAGGTGATCCGGCTCCCACCCACCGCGAGACCTTCCTCTTCCAGCAGCTTCGGTCGTGCGACGTCGGCGGAAAAAAACACGTCGAACGGGGCGCCATGTTTGATCTGCGCATAGAGTTTTCCACTCGACCCAGAACTGACCACCGCGGTATGGCCTGTTTCCCGCTCAAAGCCGGCGACAATTTTACGGAGCGTCGACACAAAATTTGCTGCCACCGCAATACGAACCTCGTCAGCGATGGCGACAGACGGCACACAGAGCTGAAAGAGGAGAATGGACAGCACAACCTGTGCCAGCAGAGCACGTGAGCACATTCAACGACATCCATTTTTTCACAGGCTGTGGCATGGTCCAGGAACGGCATGCCCCGGGTGAGAGCCTTCACCGTGTGCCACACCGGCTTTGGCATATGGAGGTAAAGCGACGCGGGTCAAGGCCACGCAACCCGCAGAAAATCATTCAGTGGAACCGGTAGAGGAACCCGAATTCCAAACCATGGGTGTCATAGCTGACGTCGCTGCCATGATCCCTGTAATCCCCGGTCCCCACGTAACGATAGCCGCTTCTGACTTCAAGCGCATCAGTGAGATCATAGCTCAATCCGGCCATGGCCTGATAAGCCACAACACTGTCTCGTGAATTCACAACATTGGGGCCTTTGAGCACATGCCACGCCACGCCACCCCCTGCCCCGACATAGACATTGACGCCGCCCCACGAAGTCTCCAGCATGTCTCCGGGTTTGAACACGTACAACAGGTTCGCCATCAACAAATCCGTGGTGAGGTCGCCATCAAGCTCCCGTTCGAACGGGTCGCCACTTGCGGCAAGACGGGTGTTCAACTTCCCCAGTTCCAGTTGACGACGCCCGTATTCCAGTTCGGTCCGAATGCCACCGCCCCAGTCAATGCCGACCCCTCCGACGCCTCCCAGAGCCGAGTGCAGTTCGATAGACCCTCCCTCCCGGAACAGCAAGGGCCGGGACACATCCGCGTCCCGTGGCATGATATAGATTCCGCCTCCACTCACATACACATGTGGGTTTTGCGCAAACGCCGTAGTGGCGAGGAGCACACTCACCGCCAGGGACATCCATGCACCCCCTACCCCACACAACCAACTATTCGACCCTCCACCGGGTCGTGATTCATCACACAACATGGGAACTCCCTGCCGGTTTGTCTAACAAAAACCGCAATGTCAGGACTGGTCACCCGGGTCGTTGACGACAGCCCCCCCACCGATCTGCCCATTCTCGGACAATGCACAGGAGTGTACTGTCAGGCTGTAGGGCTGTCAAAATGCCCCGCTCCATCCAGGGAAAGACCAGTGGCGGGTAGCCGCTTCTGCTGTCCCTCGGAAACAGCACTGGACTGACACGCAGGGAATCAGGAGACTGACGATCCCATACCGTTGCGCGTCAGGGTTCCGTCCCTGGGGACATGTCAAGAACAGTTGGCGGCCTTTCGCAGGAATGACGGGAGGGCGTGGGTCGGAGTCCGATATCTGTAACACGCAAGCACGAACCGCCCCCCGTCATACAATGGTCAATGGTGACCGCAGGAACGGTGTAGGATGGACACGTCAGGTAATACCCGCCTCGCGTTGTAACCATCGCACATAAGAGATGATCGCTGTCACATCGTCGGGTGTCGCTTCGGTGACAGGGGGCATGTTACCAAAGTTCCAGTGATGGGATCGGACACCTTTCGCGGCTGCCCGTCTGAAGGCAAAATCCGCGTGATGCGACGGCTCATAAATTTTATGCACCAACGGTGGCCCCGCGTTTGTGCCACGTCCCGCCAGGCCATGACAGCGGGCACAGAGCGCTTCGAACCGTTGTTTTCCTTCACGATATTCCTCTGGAACCGGCCGCGACGCCTCTGATGGCGCGGATGCCATCTGCACCTCAGTATCGTGGGAGGGATGGGCAACATTCGTGCCTTCCTGCTCCTGCGAGCAACCGACCATCCACAGCCACACTCCAAACAACAAGCCCCCCGCGATCATGGATTTCCTGGAGCGCAGGGACAGGCCAGCTTCACAACTCGCCATTGCAATCTCCTCTCATACAATCCCACACGTTACCGCCTCGAGACATTCGACACATAGGGTGCCGGATCCCGCAATCCGGCTGCTCGAAAGCCCTGCAACCGGATCACGCAACTGTCACACTGCCCGCAAGCCAGCTCCCCTTTCTGCGGATCATAACAACTGTGGGTCAACTCAAAGGGCACACCGTACGCCAGGCCCCGATGGATAATCTGGCTTTTATTCAACCAAAGGAGAGGAGCGTTAATCAGCACCGGCCTGCCATCCACGCCTTTTTTTGTGCCGAGCCGGGCCATGTTTTCAAATGCCTGCAAAAACTCGGGGCGACAATCCGGGTACCCGGAATAATCCAGGATATTGACCCCGATAAAAATGCACGAGGCACCCACCACCTCAGCATAGGCTAAGGCCAACGATAACAGGATCGTGTTGCGCGCTGGAACATATGTTGACGGAATGCCTCGCTGCCGTTCGCGATCCGACCGGTTTCGCGGCACATCGCCCGAGCCAACCAGTGAGGAGCCGCCAAATTCGTGCAGACCCAGCTGGAAAATTTTATGTTCCGCGACCTCGAACCACGCCGCCACACGTTGCGCCTTCTGAATTTCCACCCGGTGTCGCTGGCCGTAGCCGATCGTAAGAAAATACAGCCTGTACCCTTCAGCACGCGCAATCGCGGCCGTGACGGTTGAATCAAGTCCCCCGCTGGCTAACACCACAGCCTTCATCACATACGACCCGACCTGTTCACGACAAACTCCCCTCCCCGCCCACACCACCCGTGACTGACACGACACCCTTGTCCCGCAAACAGCATACGGTCTCACCTCCGCGCACGCAATGCCCGACCACATGGACAAGCCGGTTCAACAGCCTGTCGTAATACTGCAGACTCTTGCAGGGATCAGAAACAGCGATTCCAGAAAACAGAACAAAGGGGATCTATCTACGAACAGTTGGCGGCCGGGCGGGAACGCGAGTCGGAGTCCAATATCTGTAACAGGCAGGCACAAACAGCCTTTGGGTTTTGTTTGGAGCCGTCCTGGAATTTGGATGGTCTGTCAACTATTCCTGATAATTCCCGAAACCAGGCAGGGAGGCAAAGCACCAGAAAGAAACCGGCGGGGGACCGGGTAACGCCGTGGCATGCCAAGAGGCAGTCGGGTCAGTTCCGCTGCTCACTACGTTCGATTTTCTCAAGTAATTCCATTTCCTTCTGACATTCGATACACAGTCTCGTGAACGGCATGACGGCCAGGCGTTTTTCGTTAATGTGCGTGCCACATTCAATGCAGACGCCATATGTCCCTTCTTTCAGGCTCTCCAGGGATTCGTCAATCATCTGACGTTCCCGGTTGCGCTTTTCCTGCAGGGAAATGTCCAGCTCACGTTCAAGATCCAATGAGGCCTGATCTCCAGTGTCCATGGCCGACTCAAACCGTCGTTGCTGCTCTTCTGTCAATGTCTGACCGAGCTGGCCCTGAATCTCCTTCATCAGCTTCCCCCGCCGCTCCAGCATAACATCCCGCAACTTCTTAGATCGGGCAGAAAGGGACTTGGCCCTCATGGAGGCCTTCTGAAGAGCGTCCCCGGAAAGAGTATCCGGGGAATGACCGGTCCGGGGGCGTGCCACTTTCCCGGAAACCGCTTTTTTCTTCGCAGTCTTTTTCCGAGTGACTTTTTGTTCGGCAACCTTAACCGCCCTCGGACGCAAAGCCGATTTCCCCGTCTGGCGTTTGAACGATGCAGCCGATGGTGTTTTCTGCCTTTTAGACGAATGTCCTGAGATGCCCTTCGAGGTTTTCTTGATTGATTTTCCTGCCATATCACGTCCCCTCATGTCACCCACGACCGGCCACGGCTCGCTGCTTCTCCCAAGCCTCGCACGGGTTACGGGAGCGAAAGCCTATCAGGTCATGAATAAGTCATCAAGGAATGAATGTTACACCCCTCGATTTTGTGACGTCCTTTCAAAAACAGCAATTCGATTGCAAAGGCACACCCGACAATGTCCGCTCCGAGCTGCTTCAACAACTGCACAGCAGCGGCTGCCGTTCCCCCGGTGGCCAGAAGATCATCCACTATCAGCACACGCTCTCCGATCATCACGGCGTCTCGATGAATCGCCAGCGAGTTCGAGCCATATTCCAGGTCATATGTTACCTCGAACGTCTCGGCAGGCAGTTTGCCAGGTTTGCGGACCGGCACAAACCCCACACCCAGGTTGTACGCCAACGGGCATCCCAAGATAAATCCTCGAGACTCAATGCCCACAATTTTGCTGATCCGCTCGTTCTGATAGTGCTCAGTGAGATCACGAATGATCTGGCAATACCCTCTGGGATCTTTCAGCAATGTCGTAATGTCATAAAACAGGATGCCGGGTTTGGGAAAATCCGGAACCTCGCGAATGAATGTTTTATAATCCACAGCTCTCTCCTTCATCCGCCCCCCCCTGGATTCCTGCGTCCGCAGGAATGACGGAGGGGATTAGCGGCGTAACGCCATGAAGCGTTTGCTCACAGCCCCCCTGGATTCCTGCATCCGCAGGAATGACGGAGGGCGCACGGCGTAACACCGCGAAGCGTTTGCTCACAGCCCCCCTGGATTCCTGCGTCCGCAGGAATGACGGAGGGCGCGGCGTAACGCCATGAAGCGTTTGCTCACAGCCCCCCTGGATTCCTGCGTCCGCAGGAATGACGGAGGGCGCACGGCGTAACACCGCGAAGCGTTTGCTCACAGCCCCCCTGGATTCCTGCGTCCGCAGGAATGACGGAGGGCGCGCGGCGTAACGCCACGAAGCATTTGCTCACAGCCCCCCCCTGGATTCCTGCGTCCGCAGGAATGACGGAGGGCACGCGGCGTAACGCCACGAAGCATTTGCTCA
>RKSG01000008.1 GCA_007570995.1 Nitrospirales bacterium | reverse complement strand
CCCGACCCCCTGGATTCCCGCTCAACTCACTGCGGGAATGCACGCCCCTGCCTGCCCCTGGCGCTCCGTGCGACCAGGGGAGGGGGGACTTGACCAGGGGACAGGCTCGCTCAGCCCTGCGGGAACCCATCTTCGACAATCACGGTCCCTTCGGGCGGATCCAGGATAAACACGGATTCGTCTAATCCCGTATCGGTCTTGAAATTGGAAAATCGAAACGTGGACACATTGCCACTCACCTCATGCAAGGTGAGGGTCTGAATCAAATACGTGTCGGGCTGAATTTCCGACACCACCCTGACAATGGGCGAAGGCTCCGAACCGGAAGCGATTCTGGGAACCAGCACCAGCAACGGCAATGCACCTTCACCCACTTTCCCATCCGCCGCCGGACGCACAACAAAATGCTCGGTTAATTTTCCCACGCCCCGCAATAACTGCAGCGGGGCCTTCGTGGCCATCATCATGTTCAGATCGCCCCGCAACACCTGATTGTGCTCAGGCACATACATGTCCAGCTGATCCTGGCGCACATACATGTGCTCGACCGACGGCTCCAGATAATCCCATCGCAACAGCCCCGGCTTCTTCAGAAAGACGCGCCCCGAGGATTGCAAGGGCCTGTCAAAGCCCTCGATGCGCGTTTCCTGAACGAAGTCCGCCTGGAGATCGCGGAGCTGCGCGTAGCGCTCCTCAACGCGGTCGACCAACGCCTGCAACGCATCACCGTCCGCGCCCGGCGCAGACACGGGCACGCACAACACCCCGACACAGACCATCACGACCCATCGCAGGTTAGTCATCCCACCTCCTCTTCCATCGCCACGTGACGCCCCAACACCTCCCGCCGGCCATCACGTCCCGGCGCACTCACAAGGCCCTCTTTTTCCATCCGCTCAATCATGCGGGCCGCCCTGGGATACCCCACCCGCACACGACGCTGCACAAGCGAGGCGGAAGCCTGCCCTGAGCTGAGCACCACCTCACGGGCATGCTCGTACATGTCATCCCGTTCCTGCTCCTCGTCCTGACCGGCGGGATCTTCGAAAGCCGCTTCGTCACAGAACGTCGGGCTGGCCTGCGCCTTCACATGCTCAACTACACGTCGCACCTCTTCGTCGGAGACATAGGAGCCATGAAGCCGCACCAGACGTCCAGTGCCCGGCGCCAGATACAGCATATCGCCCAACCCGAGAAGCGATTCGGCACCATTCGCATCCAGAATGGTCCGCGAGTCGGTTTTGGAAGCGACCTGATAGGCGACGCGGGCCGGGAAGTTGGCCTTAATCAGCCCGGTCACGACATCCACCGACGGCCGTTGCGTCGCCAGAATAAGATGGATGCCTGACGCCCTCGCCATCTGCGCCAGTCGGGCAATTTTCCCTTCCACTTCCTTGGGCGCCATCATCATGAGATCGGCAAACTCATCCACGACCACCAGGATATAGGGAAGCGGTTCCGGAGGCGCCGGTGGCGGGTTGAACAGCGCGTCGCTGTCCTCCGACGACGGCTCGACGTCCGACGTCTGCGCTTCCTCGGAAGACGTCCGCTCGACCTGGGCCTGTTCCTGGCTGATCTTCACGTTATAGGCATGAATGTTGCGCACGCCGTGTTCCGCCAGGAGATTGTAGCGGCGCTCCATTTCCTGCACCACCCAGGTCAGCCCACGCGCCGCCGTTTGCGGATTCGTCAGCACCGGACGCAACAGATGGGGGACGCCATCATACACCTGGAGTTCCAGCACCTTGGGATCAATCAGCAACAGTTTGACCTCGTCGGGATGCGCGGAAAAGAGGATGCTTAACAACATGCTGTTCAGCCCCACGCTTTTCCCCGCTCCCGTGGCCCCGGCGACCAGAAGGTGCGGCATGGTTTTCAAATCAGCCACGTAAGGCCGGCCGACAATATCCTTGCCCAGCGCCAGCGTTAATTTCGAGCGGGACGTGGTATAGACCTCACTGCTCAAAATTTCCTGCAGGGAGACGGTTTCCCGTATCGGGTTGGGCACTTCAATGCCGACGGAGGATTTTCCGGGAAGCGGGGCCACGATGCGCACGCTGGTGGATTTGAGGACCATGGCCAGATCATGCGCGAGTGTCACGATGCGGGCGATTTTGATACCGGGGCCGGGGACGAATTCATACATGGTGATGACAGGCCCCGGGTGCACTTCCGTCACCTTGCCGGTAATGCCGAAACTCTGCAAGGTGTCCGTGAGGATCCGGGATTGCGACGCCAGAATCCGTTCCGTTTGCTGCATGTCGGAAACGGGGGCCGGCTCAAGCAGCGCCAGGGGATCCGGGAAACGATACCCCTCCGAAACCTTCCGTACCGGCTCGGGCCGTTCCTCGTCAGGCTCAACGGCTTCAGGCCGTCCCTCTTCTGTCTGCACGTGAGCCCCCCTTCCGTCATTCCCGCAGTGAGTTGAGCGGGAATCCAGGGGGGCGGGGGTGCCCGGGGCGTGCATGGTAAGCCCCCCTTCCGTCCCCTGGTCAGAGCCAGGGGCATGCATTCCCGCAGTGAACAGTGCAGACCGGGGTGGCGGTGCCTCCTCCGGGGATTCCGTGTCAGCCGGCGCGGCCGCCTCCTCACGCACAGGCGGCTCCTTCACGGGGGCACCCTTGTCCGTGAAATCAAAAAACGAGTCATGACGCGGCGAGGCCACCCGTCGGTTGACGTTGACCGTCCTGTTGGGTTTGGGTTTCCGTCCTTCCCACGATCTCGACGGCCATTGCCACGCAGGAACCTGCGTCAGCTTGCCCACCGCCTCCACCCCCTTGCCCACCCCACGGG
>RKSG01000134.1 GCA_007570995.1 Nitrospirales bacterium | reverse complement strand
TCCCTGAGGCCAGGGCCCGCAGCGGTTCAGGCGGCGCCTCTCTCCCTCTGGGAGAGGGCAGCGCCACGGGCCGGCCTGCCCCTGCGGTGGTGCCCGTGTCGGCCCGAACCGGGGAAGGACTTGATCGCCTGAAAGCAGCCATTCACGATGTCTGTGTCACCCCAGCGCGTGAGGCGGTGCCCTCCGTGCTGGTCACCCGGCTGCGCCATCGGTCGAGTCTGGAGCGCGCGCGCGGCTGTCTTGACGAGGCCTTGGACTCCCTGCACCGGCAGGCCGCCGGGGAATGTGTCGCCCTTGATCTGCGAGCGGCGCTCGACGCGTTGGGGGAAATCACCGGCGCGGTCAGCACGGAGGATCTGTTGGACCGGATTTTCCAGGATTTTTGCATCGGTAAGTAGGAACAGCCCCCCTGGATTCCTGCGTGCGCAGGAATGCATGCCCCTGGCGCTCCGTGCGACCAGGGGACGGAGGGAGGGTCTGCGGGAATGCATGCCCCGGCGCGCCGTGCGACCAGGGGCCGGCGGGGCACGGCGGGGACCAGGGCTCAGGGGAGATTTTTTGACGCGATGTCGCTTCAACGGGATGTGATTGTCATTGGCGGGGGCCATGCCGGCTGTGAAGCGGCGCTGGCGGCGGCCCGGATGGGGTGCCGGGTCATGTTGCTGACCATGGATCCGGCGACCATCGCGCACATGCCGTGTAATCCTGCAGTGGGGGGGATCGGCAAAGGCCATCTGGTCAAGGAAGTCGATGCCCTGGGTGGGGAAATGGGCCACAACACGGACCGGGCAGGCATCCAGTTTCGCATGCTGAATACCCGCAAAGGGCCGGCGGTGCGGGCCACCCGCGTCCAGTGCGATAAATCCCTGTATCGCACGGCCATGCACGAGACCCTCGCCCACCAGCCCAATCTTGACATTGTGGCCGGGACCGCCGCCCGCCTCGTGACCCACGGCGGGGCCATCCACGGCCTGATCACGGATGCAGGCCTCACCGTCCACGCCCGCGCAGTCATTCTCACGTCCGGCACGTTTTTGAAGGGGTTGATGCATATTGGCCTGAGCCACATGCCCGGTGGCCGAGCCGGCGAGGCCGCGGCCGAGTCGCTGTCGGATTGTCTGAGGGATTTCGGCTTCGAAACCGGACGGTTGAAAACGGGCACGCCGCCGCGACTGGACCGGGACACGCTGAATTTTGACGTCATGGCCGTGCAACCAGGCGATGTCCCACCCCGCCCGTTTTCGTCCCGGACGACACGCATCACCAACCCCCAGGTCCCCTGTCACCTCACCTGGACCACGGAGCGGACGCATGACCTCATCAGAAAGAATCTGGACCGATCCCCCATGTACAGTGGGGTCATCGATTCAGTGGGGCCCCGCTACTGTCCGTCTATCGAGGACAAGGTCGTGCGGTTTCCGGAGAAACCCCAGCACCAGATTTTCGTGGAACCCGAAACGCTCCATTCCCCCTCCTTCTACCCCAACGGCATCTCCACCAGCTTGCCCGTTGACGTGCAAGCGGCGATGCTGCAGACCATCCCGGGCTGTGAACGGGCCACCATGCTCAAGCCGGGCTATGCGATTGAATACGACTACGTGCCGCCGTATCAGCTGCATCAGACGTGCGAAACCAAACCCGTGCGAGGCCTGTATCATGCCGGACAGATCAACGGGACGTCCGGGTACGAAGAGGCGGCGGCGCAGGGCCTGATGGCGGGGATCAATGCCGCCCTGCAGGTCAAAGGGGAGCCCCCCCTCATCCTGGATCGCTCCCAGGCGTATATCGGGGTGCTCCTCGACGATCTCATCACCAAGGACACCAGGGAGCCGTACCGGATGTTCACGTCTCGAGCGGAATACAGGTTGGTGTTGCGTGAGGATAATGCGGACCAGCGGCTGCTGGAAACCGGCTACCGGATCGGGTTGGTCTCCCCCGAGGACTATCGCGCCTTTCAGGCCAGACAGGAGGCCATGGCCCGGGAGCTGCAGCGTCTGTCCCGGACCCGGCCGCACTGGACCCCGGACGCGCAGCGGCGCTGGCAGCAGACCGCCCAACCCGTACCCGACCCCAGCACCACGCTGGCCCAGTTGCTCAAGCGTCCCGAAGTGACCTACGACCACCTCATGGCCATCGTGGGGGAGCCATCACGCGGCGATGGCGCGCCAGGCGCGATGGCTGGGCTGTCCGGGACAACCTTGGGCGAAGCCGTGGAAATTGCCATCAAATACGACGGGTATATCAAACGACAACGCGACCAGATCACGCGATTTCACAAACTGGAAGGCAAGACGATTCCCAAAGGCTTTCCGTACACGCGTGTGCGGGGATTTTCCAACGAGGTGGCGGAAAAACTGTCCAGGGTCCAACCCGCCACCGTTGGACAGGCGTCGAGACTATCAGGCATGACCCCTGCCGCCCTGTCGTTGTTGCTGGTCGCGCTGGAACGGTTCCACCAGCACTCCCAGCGCGAGGACTCATCCACGACCCCCTGATACCATGCCACGATCCCGCCGATCATCAAAAACAAAGCATGCTCCTGGCCCCCTGGTCGCCAGGGGCAGGCCTGACCAGAGGCTGAGAGTGGTGCTCTGCGCGTCGGTGCTGGTGATCACCGGGGCGGTGTTGCGGCTCCTCTATTTGGGCGAGATTCCAGCCGGACTGTACATGGACGAAGCCTCTGTCGGCTACGAAGCCTGGGCGCTGTTGCACTATGGCATCGACCGCAATGGCTATGCCTGGCCGGTGAATTTGGTCGCGTGGGGAAACGGGCAAAGCGCGCTGTATTCCTATCTGTCGATCCCGATTATCGCCGCCTTCGATCTCACGGT
>RKSG01000140.1 GCA_007570995.1 Nitrospirales bacterium | reverse complement strand
GAATAAGGGACAGGGCGCAAACGTCTGGCGACAATGACCCCGTCCACTCGCCCAATAGCGTCGAGCGTTCGTTCGAGGTGCAGGGTGTTGGAAATCTGAATCACGAAGTTGAGGACCGCCTTTCGATCTTCCCCGGTCATAATTTCCGCTCGGCTGATGTTGGCCTGTGACGCAGAAATGGCCGACGACACATTGGCCAACACGCCGGGGCGATCAATGGTGGACACGCGCACCTTCACCGCATAATCGCCCGTAATCTGTGCATCCCATTCCACCTCGATCAGGCGATCTTTTTCATAGTCCAGGACTTCAAGATTCGGGCAGCCTACTGCATGGATCATCACCCCTCGCCCGCGCGTCATATATCCCAGAATGGGATCGCCCGGCACCGGATTGCAGCATTTGGACAACTGCATCAGCACAGTATGGCACCCCATCACCGTCACAGCTGTGACGGGTATACGGGACACCACCGTCGCGGCCGCCTCATTTCCCGCGTGCGCAGGAATGACGGAGGGGGGCGGTTCTCCACCAGGCGACATCATCCAGTTGACCACCTGCCCAGCGGACAGATGTCCGTACCCCACCATCCGGGTCATCGCATCCGCGGATTCATAGCCGTGCTCACTGGCCACGCGGGACAACAGCTCAGATGTCAGGGACGGCACGGAAGGGGAATGATGCCGGCGAAACTCGCGTTCCAGTAATCGCCGCCCCAGTTCCACCCCCTGCTGCTGCTCTGCGACACGTAAAAAGTGTTTGATTTTCGCCTTCGCACGGGAGGTCCGCACAAATTTCAACCACTCGCGTTTCGGGCTTTGCGTTGGCGAAGTCAGAATTTCGACCGTATCGCCACTGACGAGCGGTTGACGAAGGGGCACGATCTTGCCCCGCACCTTCGCCCCGACACAGTGATCGCCGACCTTGGTGTGGATGGCATAGGCGAAATCCACCGAGGTCGAGCCAAGGGGCAATTCCTTGACTTCACCCTTCGGCGTAAAGGCAAAGACCACGTCGTGAAAGACATCCAGATGAAAGAGATCCCGCTTAACGGAATCCATGAACTGACGATGATCCGAGAGGTCTGTATGCCATTCGACGAATTGCCGAAGCCAACTGAAGACCTTCTCGTCACGCTCACCGACTCTCGCCTGTTCTTTATAGCGCCAATGCGACGCCACGCCATATTCCGCGACCCGGTGCATGTCTTCCGTGCGTATTTGAAATTCCACATGATCGCCCTGTGGTCCCACCACCGTGGTATGGAGCGACTGGTAGAGATTGGCGCGAGGTGTCCCGATGTAGTCCTTGAACCGCCCTTGCACCGCGGGCCACAACGAATGCACCAGCCCGAGAATCATATAACACTGCATCCGGGTGTCGGCGATAATCCGAACAGCTGCCAGGTCGTGCACGTCTTCAAACGGAATGCCCTGGCGCTCCATTTTCTGATGAATGGAGTACAAATGTTTGGGCCGTCCCTCCACCTGGCAGCACAACCCAATCCCGGCCAACGCCTCAACCGTCGTTTGAATAATCGACTGGACATACTCCTGCCGTTCTTCATCCCGCTTCGCCACCCGGAGCTTCAACAGGGAATAGGCTTCCGGCTTCAGAGACCGGAAACACAAATCTTCAAGTTCCTGATTCATCCAGCTCATGCCCAGCCGATTGGCCAGCGGCGCATAAATTTCCAGCGTTTCCTGGGCGATTTGTTTCTGTTTCCTCTCCGGTAAATGCTCCAACGTTCTCATGTTATGCAGCCGGTCAGCCAGTTTGATAAAGACCACCCGGATATCGTCGGCCATGGACAACAGCATCTTCCGGAAATTTTCCGCCTGTTTTTCCTCATACGTCCGGAAAGGAATCTGGCCGATTTTCGTGACGCCTTCAACGAGGTGGGCCACCGCCCCCCCGAAATGCGTGTGCAACTCTTCACGGGTCGCCACGGTATCTTCCAGCGTGTCATGCAGCAGCCCTGCCATAATGGCCGTCACATCGAGCTTGAGGAAGGTTAAAATACCGGCGACCGCCAGAGGGTGTTGCAGGTAGGGTTCGCCGGAGCGGCGGGTTTGGCCTTCGTGGGCTTTCGCCGAAAACGCATAGGCACGACGCAGCAGTGCCTCATCAGCATTCGGATGGTAGAGGTGCACCTGTCGAACCAGGTCATCAAGGTCTGCGACGCTTGCCAGCGACATTGGGAAAGTCTTTCACGGAACGCGCACGTCACACAGCCGCAGCTGAATACGGCTCATCCCTTTCCACGCGTTCACCTCCGGGGTGAACACCGCGTCAATCCGACCGTTGCCCTCATCAATGGTTTTCGCCAGCCCCCCCATCCGAAACCCGATACCGGACAGCGGAGCGGACCCGTCCTGACGAACGACCAGTTTCAGATGATCGTCCCCGACAATGTTTTTCTCCAGCACCGACAGCCCCCGGCCGAGAAAAGCCGGTTCGGGATTGCCCATCCCAAAGGGTTGCAACTGCGCCAACTCCTGAAGGAGCGGCCACTGCACATCAGAAAGTGCAATGGCGGCATCCACGTCCAGCGTGGGAACCATCGCCTTCGCATCCATCGTCTCCCCGACATACTCACACAGGTGGCGACTGAAAGCCGCAAAGGATTGACGTCGCACGGTCAATCCGGCGGCCATGGCATGTCCACCGAACGCCACCAGATCACGCTGGCAATGTTCCAAGGCACGACACATGTCGAACCCGGGCACACTTCTGACCGACCCTTTGCCGACTCCATGCCGATCGAACGCCACCACCACCGCGGGGCGGTGGTAACGGTCAACCAGCCGCGATGCCACAATGCCAATCAC
>RKSG01000058.1 GCA_007570995.1 Nitrospirales bacterium | reverse complement strand
CTACTCCACGATGGGGCGGGTTTGCCAAGAATGTCACGCAATCCCCCCGGATTGGCAGAGTGTGGCGATTTCGGCGGCGGCTGGCCAGTCGTCGAGGGCTTCGTCGGTGTGCTGGCTGTGGTGGGGGATGGGCGGGTCTGTCCACTAGAGATTTTTGTAGAGGTAGAGGCCGAGGGATGCCCCCAGAACCATGAGCAGGTTGATGTTGAAAATTATGCCCAGTGTGATGGTGAAGTAGACGAGGTCGAGTGTAACGGGTGGGTTTATGGCCAGAGGGACCGATGCCAGGAAAATGGTTTGAACCGGGCCGTCCGGCATCCAGGCTTTAAGTCCTTCACTCAACACTCCGCCCAACACCCCCCCCATCACGATCAGTATCGCTAATGCCCAACCGGGTTTTTTCATGCGTGCATTCCTTGAATCGTCGAGCAGGACGGGTTGCCGGGGAAGCGACAGGCAAGCAGGAAGAACGTATGATAACCGTTCTCGTGAAGTCAAGCCTGTGTCCGGGTTCACCAGACAGATCACGTCGGGCGTGGGCTGAGTGTCATGCCTGCGGGCTGCAAGCGGGAATGACGGGGAGGCAAGCCGTGCTTCCCTTGACAGCTTTTCAGCGGCACGGCTAGACTGAACGACCTTTTCGCCGTCTTTTCAAAACGAACAGGAGCTTCGTGTTTTCCACACTGACCAGCAAACTTGAAAGCACGCTCAGGAAACTCCGGGGACCCGGTGTGCTGAAAGAACAGGACGTGACCGAGGCGTTGAAAGAGGTCCGTCTGGCGTTGCTCGAAGCCGATGTCAATTTCAACATTGTCAAAGACTTCATCGAGCGCATTCGGGGACAGGCCGTGGGGCGGGATGTCCTCGAAAGTCTGACGCCCGGGCAGCATGTCGTCAAAATCGTCAGAGATGCCTTGTGCGACTTGATGGGCCGTGACCATGCCGGTCTGTCGCTGGCGGCGCAGCCACCAACCGTGATGATGATGGTGGGTCTGCAAGGCGCAGGGAAAACCACCACCTGCGGCAAAGTGGCGCGCCTGTTCACACAACAGGGCAAGCGCGTGTTGCTCGTTGCCGCTGACCCGCGTCGTCCTGCAGCCGCGGAGCAGTTGGCGTCCCTGGGAGCTGCGCTTGACGTGCCGGTGCATCGTGCGGACCCGTCGCTGTCTGGCCTACCCGATGTCGTGCGCGTGTGCACGGAAGGCGTCAGCCGTGGTCGGGATCGTGGCTACGACGTCGTGATACTGGATACCGGGGGGCGGCTCCATATTCACGATGAATTGATGTCGGAGCTGGAAGCAGTGAAGGCCGCCGTCGGTCCGCACGAAATTCTGTTCGTCGCCGATGCGATGACCGGCCAGGAAGCGGTCAACGTCGCGGAGCAGTTCGAGCGACGTCTGGGGTTGACCGGCGTGATTTTGACCAAGATTGAGGGTGATACGCGCGGGGGGGCCGTGTTGTCTGTGCGGGCGGCCACCGGCAAGCCGGTGAAGTATCTCGGCACTGGTGAGAAGTTAGACGCGCTGGAACCGTTTTATCCTGATCGTATGGCCTCCCGGATTTTGGGGATGGGGGATGTCTTATCGCTGATTGAAAAGGCACAGGCGTCGGTTTCTCAAGAAGAGGCCTCGGCGCTGCGGCGCAAGGTGGCGACCAATACGCTCACACTCGAAGATTTTCGCGATCAAATCAGACAGGTCAACAAGCTGGGGTCCGTGGATCAAATTCTGGCGATGCTTCCGGGAGGTGGGCAGCTGAAGTCGATGATGAGCGGAAGGATGCGTGGGGAGCTGCCGGAACAGGACATGAAACGGGTGGTCGCGATCATTGATTCCATGACCCGTCAGGAGCGTCGGGATCATACGATTATCAACGGAAGCCGAAAAAAGCGTGTGGCCAGAGGCAGCGGAACCTCGGTTCCAGAGGTCAATCGTCTCATCAAGCAGTTTCTCTCAGCACGGACCATGATGCGGTCCCTGGCAGGCGGAAGGCCGGGCAAACCAGGGAAGTTGGGAAAAGTGAGAAAACGGGGCAAGCTGATACGTGCCCTGCAGTCCCGCTCGTATGTCTTTCCGGGCTGAAACCAGGTATACTGCACCATCGTTGTTGGCCCAATCTTCCAACACAGGCTTACTTCACAGGAGGGTGACATTTGTGGCGGTACATTTACGGTTAACCCGGGTAGGGCGACACAAACGGCCATTTTACCGGGTCGTGGCAGTGGATTCCAGAGTGCCTCGCGACGGGAAATACATCGAGCTGTTGGGGACACATGATCCCTTGCAGGAACCGGCGGCGACGACGTTGAAACCGGATCGTGTGCTGGACTGGCTTCAGAAAGGTGCTCAGCCTTCGGTGACTGTTCGAACACTCCTTCGACGGTCGGGTATTTGGGCGACGTTCAAAGAATCAAAAGCCCCCAAAAAGCCGGTGGACGCCTGAGGGTGTTGCCTGCTCTGTGTGTCCTCCCAGTGCACGGGTGGGACATGCGGTGAAGAGTTTCCCTGTCCGGCGGTGCTGAGAGCGGCACACGGTGACGGAAAGGATGGAGCGATGGCTGCGGGAGCGATGGTGGCCGTGGGGAAGCTGGTGAAACCGTTCGGAGTTCGGGGGCGGGGCCGGGTGCTGCCACTCACGGATGTCCCGGATCGGTTGGAAAATCTGAAAGAAGTGACCCTGGAGTTGCCCACAGGGAAAACTCTGGTGACGACGGTGACCGATGTTCGGACGGATGGCCGGTCGTATCTACTGAGTTTTTCGACCTTCTCGACGCCGGAGGATGTGCGGGCCTACAACGGGGCATGGCTGAAAATTCCCGAAGAGCATGTTCCGCCTGCTCCGGAAGGCCACTATTATCAGTTTGAATTGATTGGGCTTACGGTACGGGACGAGTCTGGCAACAGGCTGGGGACATTGGAAGAAGTGGTGGAGCTCCCGCACCATCATCTGTTTGTGATTCGGGGAGACGACAGAGAATATCTTCTGCCGGCGTTGCGAAAATGGATTGCCTGCGTTGATGTCGCCGGCGGTGTCATGACCGTGGCGTCAACAGCGGAATGGGGGGGCGACGATGCAGTGTGATCTGCTGACCTTATTCCCTGATATGGTGAAGAGTGCCGTGTCGTACTCCATTGTCGGACGTGCGCAAGCCAAAGGTCTGGTGACCATTCGAGTCCATAATATCCGTGAATTCAGCGAGGATCGGCACCGTGTGGCCGATGATACATCCTACGGCGGCGGGGCAGGCATGGTTCTGAAGGCCGAGCCTATTTTCCGGGCGATTGATGCACTGGGTCAGGAGCGAAGTTGTTTGCGGATTATCGTGCCTTCTCCACAGGGGGTGACCTTTACGCAGCGGCTGGCTCGGGACTTGAGCCACGAATCCCGACGGTTGGTGTGGATTTGCGGGCATTATGAAGGCATTGATGAACGCGTGAAGAGCCGATTGGAGCCGGAGGAGGTGTCGATTGGCGATTATGTGCTGACGGGCGGGGAACTGTCGGCCCTGGTCATGATTGATGCGGCGGCCAGGTTGGTTGCCGGTGTGGTGGGCGATCCCGCTTCGGTGGAACAGGATTCCTTTTCCGTGCCCCTGCTGGATTTTCCCCATTACACTAAGCCCCATACGGTTCGCGGGTATCCGGTTCCCGCTGTCCTGCTGTCGGGCAATCATGCGGCTGTCCGGCGGTGGCGTCGAAAAGAAGCCTTGCGGAATACCTATTGCAAACGGCCCGATTTATTGCGGGAGGCGTCGTTAACCCGGGAAGACCTGGAATTGTTGTCGGATATTTCCCAGGAAGTGAACAAGGAACATCGGTGTGTGAGGGGGGAGGATTTCAACCATGAATCGGCTTCAACGGCTTGAGCAGACCTTTCCGACACAGGACGTCCCGGACTTTGAAATCGGGGACACGGTTCGTGTGCACGTGAAAGTGATTGAGGGTGAGAAAGAACGGATCCAGATTTTTGAAGGCGTGGTCCTGGCCCGCAAGGGCGGGAAAATCGGTGAGATGTTCACCGTTCGTAAAATCTCCTATGGGGTGGGGGTGGAACGGGTTTTCCCCGTGCATTCTCCCGGCATCGCCAGGATTGATGTGGTGCGCAAAGGGAAGGTGCGGCGAGCAAAGTTGTACTACCTTCGGGAGAAAAAAGGGAAACATGCCAAAGTGGCCGAACGGGAATTTTCGCGGTCCGCGAGCCGATCCAGGGCCTCGAAGTCCGAGCCTGTGGCGACGGCACCCCCGGATGTGGCCCCCGAGTCAGCCCCTGACGATCCTGACGACGAATAATCCAGGGTGATGATCGGTTGGTCTTGTGACCGTGGCCACTGATGCGAGAGTTGGTCCCACGTGTGTTCTGGAGGAGGACGCGCGTGCCTGTGGTTATCGGTATGTGGCCGGGTTGGATGAAGCGGGGCGTGGGCCACTGGCCGGGCCGGTGGTCGGGGCGGCGGTGATTATGCCTCGCGGAGTGTCGTGGCCGGGGCTTGATGATTCCAAAAGGGTGAATCCCACCAGGCGGGAAACCCTCTTTGCCGTGATCACGCAACACGCGCGTGCCTGGGGGATCGGGATTGCGTCTGCGGCCGAAATAGATGCGCACAACATTCTCCGGGCGACGCATCTGGCATGGTGGCGGGCCGTCAATCAATTGACTATCTTCCCGGATTTCTTATTGATTGACGGACACCTCGGCGTTGATTTTCCCATTCCGCATCGGTCTGTGATTCAGGGCGACCGGCTTTCCTGTTCCATTGCGGCGGCGTCCATTCTTGCCAAGGTGTTCCGTGACCGCATGATGTGTGCCTATCACCAGTGTGATCCCCGGTATCAGTTCCACAAACATAAAGGGTATCCGACACCCGAGCATCTCCGCTTGCTCCGGCACCTTGGCCCCAGCCCGGTCCACCGGCGCTTCTTTGGGCCGGTGCGGCGGTGTCTGACGGGACCCTGGGAGGAGGCATGAGCCTCATCTCCCTCCTGCTGGGCAAGGAAGCCGAAGTCGCCGCCGAGCAGTTTCTTCGCCGGAAAGGCTATACGATCCTGGATCGCAACGTCCGGTTCGGGCACGGGGAACTGGACATCGTCGCCCGGGTCGGGGAAACGCTGGTCTTTGTCGAAGTCAAGGCGCGCCGCACGGATCACTACGGCGGCGTGTTCCATGCGGTGACGGCGCACAAAGAACGACAGATCATTCATTTGGCCGCTCAATACCTTGCGCGCCATCAATGCAAACAGTATGCGTGTCGGTTTGACGTGCTCTTGTACGATGCGACGACGCCCGGCGCTCCGGTTCTGGAACACATTGAACATGCTTTTGAGGTTTCCGGCGATGATTTACGCTGGTAACGGCGTGGAACGTCGTCGGGGTGGCCGATGACCCGGGTGGTCCGGTTAAGCGGGTGTCCCGATGATTCGATTCTTCCATGTCTCAAAGTTCTTTGATCGTTGCGCGGCGCTACATGACGTCACGTTTCGCATTGACGAAGGCGAATGTGTCATTCTGTCGGGACCGAGTGGTGCGGGCAAAACCACCCTGCTCCGGGTGATCTTTGGAATGGAGGTTCCGGATGATGGGCAGATTCTTGTTCAGAACCGCAACATTGCCCGGTTACACGCACGAGACCTTCCCTATCTGCGTCGCACGATAGGCTTTGTGCCGCAAAACTTTCAGTTACTGTCGCAGAAAACCGTGTATGAGAACGTGATCCTGCCCCTCATCGTTCAGGGCGTGAAACGGAGCGAGGCGCGGAGACGGGTGGCCGCGACCTTGCAGGCTGTCGGCATTGATCACAAACAGGCGATCCGTGCCGGTGTCCTCTCGGCCGGCGAGCAGCAGCGGGTCTGTATCGCCCGGGCTATCGTGACCAGGCCCGTTATTGTGTTGGCTGATGAACCGACAGGCAATCTGGATGAGGAACTGGCGGATGAAATCATCGCCTTGTTTCACACGATTCACGCGCAGGGGACAACGGTGCTCCTGGCCACCCATAATCAGCGGGTGATGGCGCAGATGCGTGGTCGGGTCCTGCAGATGCGAGCGGGGGATGTGGTGTCTGACAAGCGTATGGTGACATAATGCGGGTGTGGTATCTCGTGCGGGAAACGCTGAACAACATTCGTGTGCATCGGGGCGATGTGGTCATTGGCATTGTCACGACAGCCTTTGCCCTTGCCTGCTTCGGCGTGTTTTTATTGTTGTATCTGAATCTCCAGCATCTTGCCGAGAATCTTCAGAGCGGGATTGAAGTGATCGCGTATCTGGAGCCTGATGCCTCGGAGCAGGTGGTGTCCGAGGTGCACCAGCGTCTCCGGCGTGACCGGGCAGTGGTGGAGGTCAGAGTGATCTCAAAGGAACAGGCACTTCGGGATTTTCGCCGTCACTTTCAGCGTGACGCTCTTTTTCTGGAGGAGGGCAACAATCCGTTGCCCGTATCGTTTGTGATGAAAGTGCGTTCTCCCGAATCCGTGGGTGAGTTTGTGGAACGTGTCAAGCGGTTTTCAGGCGTGCAGCATGTACAGCACAGTCAGGAATGGCTTGATAAGTTAGCCATTGTGGTCAGTCACTTTCGACTCGGCGCCATGGTGATCGGAACGATTCTGGCTGTGGCCACGGCGACGATTATCAGAAATACGGTCCATTTGTCCCTGTACACCAGAAGAGAGGAAATTGAAATCCTTCGCCTGATTGGTGCCACGGGGCGTTTTATCGCAATCCCTCATGTGGTCGAGGGTGCCATGCTGGGGGCTGTCGGTGGTGGCCTGTCCCTGGTGTTGCTGAAAGTCTCATTTGAATCCGTGAAGTCTGAACTCCTTCAGGCGGTGCAATGGTTTGACGGTCTGGAGCGCAGTCTGACATTTTTTCCCGTACCGGTCTCGCTGCTGTTGGTCCTGGCCGGGATGGTGCTGGGGTGTGGGAGTAGTCTGTTGTCGGTTCGGAGTTTGATCAACGTGAGGTCGTGATGGGATACGGCATCATCACGGTTGTGCTGGCACTGTCCATCGGTCTCACGGTGGCCACGCCGTCCCGGGCGGGTGTGCTCCAGGAAAAAATTGACCAGGTCAAGCACACCCTTGAGCAGGTCCGGCGGGACATTGAGAAAACCCGGAAGCAACTCGATCAGTCGAGGAAAGAATACGGCACCGCCCTGCAGAACATTGAAGATCTGGATCGTCGCTTACACAGGAAACGGAACGAGATCGAGGCGAACGAACAGGGGATCAAACGATATGAGTCGAAGATCGACCGTCGCAAGACCATGCTGGTGACCCGGGTGAGACGGCTGTACCGGGAAGGACGAACCAGTTGGTTTCGCCCGTTATTATCGGCGGATTCGTATGTGCAGTTTCAACATCGTGTCATGTATCTTTCCACGCTGAACGCGTGGGAGGCCCGGGAACTGGAGCAGCACCGACGCGACAGGGAGCATCTTGAACAACAGCGTCGACATCTGGCCAAAACCCTGCAGACGGTGGAGGACGACATGTCCCAGGCAAAAGTCGTCCTGGCCAGTCTGGCAGAACGGACGCAATCGTACGAGAAAAGCCTGATTGCGTCTAATCAGAAAGAAGCGTGGTACAAACGGTACCTGCAGCAGCAGGGGCGCGTGCCCAGGGCAGGTGGCACGACACGCGACTCGGGCGCGTTTCGCAAGGGTACCTTGTTGTGGCCCGTCGATGGCAAACAGGTGAGTGCCTTTGGCAGGCAGAAGCACCCGGCGTTTGACACGTATGTTGATAAGAAAGGGATTGAAATTCAAACAGAGGAAGGCAAGGACATCCGGGCCGTGTCGGAGGGGGAAGTGGTCTATGCGAGTTGGCTCAAAGGCTATGGATCTGTCGTCATTCTGGATCACGGCAGGAATTATTTGACGTTCTATGCCCATGCCTCCAAATTGAAGGTCAAGGAAGGGGAGAAGGTTGCCAAGGGTGCCGTGCTGGGGAAAACCGGCGCGTCGGGATTGACCGATCGCGTCGTCTTGTACTTTGAGTTACGGGAAGGCATCAAGCCGCTGAACCCGTTGGGGTGGTTTGC
Organism: Nitrospirales bacterium; assembly: GCA_007570995.1. Classification (GTDB taxonomy): domain Bacteria; phylum Nitrospirota; class Nitrospiria; order Nitrospirales; family UBA8639; genus Bin75. Next base: position 13,491 of record RKSG01000058.1, on the reverse strand, counting down.
CAAACGGTGAGAGCCTGGAATCGGTACTGACGCCTTCTGCGTCGCGTGCGAGGGATGTCATGCGGCGGCCTGGCAGGCAGTGTTCACCATCTTTTTTACGAGTCAGGATACCACGATGCAAACAGAACGTCCTTCAATGAGGTGGAGTTGGGGATTCATGGTGATGGGTGCGCTCGTGCTGGGATTGCTGGTTGGCAAGGGCGTGGAGAAAACGGGTTATGCCGGAGAATCCTACGAGGAGCTCAGGGTGTTTGCGGAAGTGCTCACGCAGGTGAAGAAAAACTACGTGGAGGCGTTGCAGACCCAGGAGCTTGTGCACGGGGCCGTGCGCGGGATGCTCAAAACGCTGGATCCCCATTCCTCGTACATGACCCCGGATATGTATCGGGAGATGCAGGTTGAAACCAAAGGAGAGTTCGGGGGAGTGGGTATTCAGATTGGGATCAAGGATCATCATATCACCGTCATTGCTCCCATTGAAGGCACGCCTGCGCATGCAGCGGGTATTGAGGCCGGTGACGTGATCGTGAACGTTGATGGGGAACCGATGAAAGATCTCACGCTGGTGGAAGCGGTGCAGCGCATGAGAGGACCGAAAGGGACACCTGTCGCGATCACGGTTGAGCGCAAACAGGTTGCGGAACCTCTGACCTTCACCTTGGTCCGGGATATCATTAAAATTCGCAGTGTTCGATCCCGGCTCCTTGATGATCGTATCGGCTACGTCCGGATCTCGCAGTTTCAGGAAGCCACCCCTGAGGATCTGGATCAGGAGCTGGTCATGTTGCGTGAGAAGGGCATGGAGGGGCTCATTGTGGATTTACGCAATAATCCGGGAGGGTTGTTATCTGCCGCCGTGGGGGTTGCCGATCAGTTTCTTGAGTCTGGCACCCTGGTCGTTTCGATCAAGGGACGGGATGGTCGTGAAGATGAATATCGTACCCGTCTGTCTGATCCCCATACCTATCCCATGATTGTCCTGGTGAATCATGGATCGGCCAGTGCATCGGAGATTGTTGCGGCGGCGATGCAGGATTGGCACAAGGCGGTCATTGTCGGGAAGACAACCTTTGGCAAAGGCTCCGTGCAGACGATTCTTCCGTTGTCGGACGGGTCGGGGCTCCGGCTGACGACGGCCAGGTATTACACGCCGAGTGGCACATCAATCCATGATGTCGGGGTGCACCCGGATATCGTGGTGGAAGCGCAAGTCCCTGGTGCTGTCAATCAGGACGGCATGACCGCGCACCCGTCTGGCGAAGAGAATGCGAACTCTGCCCCGGCCGGTGACGGGTCGGACGACAGTGAAGCTGCCAGTCTTGAAGAGCTCGAAGCGGCATTGATGGCACAGGACGTGCAGCTTCAGAAGGCAGTCGAATTGCTTAAGACCTGGAAGATCTTCAAGGAACGGAGTATGTTGTGATCGCGGCTTGGTCAACATGCCCGGCGACACCTGAGATTTCTCATGTGCCAGACGGCTACTGTATCGTGGGAGGGCCTGTGCGCAACCGTTGAATAGCGGCGAGCATTTCTTCCGCGGTCACCTTGACTCCTGGTCGCGTGCGGAGCATGTGGGAGCGGACGAGCATTTCCAGGTCATCCAGCGTCTGAATGCCCAGTCGGCAATACAAATCGTGCACAATGGGCTCGGAAAGCCCGGGGAGAAGTGCCCATTGACGAACGTCCGGAGGCAGAGGCGTTTTGAGTTTTTCGTAAGCCTGGATAGTGCCCGTGTCCAGGTATTCGCGGATTTTTGCCGCAAGGTCTTTTCCAATATCTGGCAGGGTCTGGAGATCTCCTGTCTGAGCGAGGTCGGCAACAGAAGATTCCAGATGGGCCAGTGTGTCGGCGGCTCGTGTGTAGGCGCGAACCCGGTACGGATTATCTCCCTGTTTCCGTAACTGCTCCGCCATGGACAGAAAGATGTTGGCGATGGTGTTATTGATCGTGTGCACGGTGTGACCGTCGTTCAATCGGGCGAAGCGTTTGCAGCATACCGGCCAGTCTGACAATGATTGGTCGAGCCGTCAGTCCCCGTCGTTCCTGCCGTGCTCCCATAATTGACAAGGCTGGAAAGGCTCTCGTAGGATACGACCCGGTGACCGGGCACGGTGTCATCATCAACGGGCCAAACAGCGTGCGGCCGATCAGTCCCCCGTCTCGCATTGTGCAGGGCATTCCACGCATGAACATCCAGGTCAATGGCGCCCCGCACGAGGTGTCCGAGGGCATGACCGTGCAGGGGCTGCTCCGGGAGTTGCAGATCAATGTGGCGCAAGTGGCCGTGGAAATCAACCTTGAAATACTCAATCAACAGGACTTTGACGCCCGAAGACTGTGCGACGGCGACCGTATTGAAATTATGGGATTTATCGGAGGGGGGCATTCCGTTGCCGGCCGTGACCTGTTGGCGTGACGAGATGGAGAGAGCCCATGAGCGATGAGTGTTTGACCATAGCCGGGCGGGAGTTTCGCTCTCGCCTGTGGGTTGGGACAGGAAAGTACAGGGACTTTGCGGCAACACGCGAAGCCATTGAAGCGTCTGGTGCCGAAGTGGTCACGGTAGCTGTGCGTCGGGTCAATATCACGGACCGCAATACCGAGAATCTGCTGGATTATCTTGATCCCAAACAATACACCATTCTTCCCAATACTGCAGGGTGTTACACCGTGGACGATGCCGTGCGCTATGCGCGTCTGGCTCGCGCTGCCGGTGTGTCGGATATGGTGAAACTCGAGGTTCTGGGCGACGAGCGGACATTGTTTCCTGATACGGCCGGACTGCTTGAAGCGGCCAGGATTCTGATTAAGGAAGGATTCATCGTGTTACCGTACACCAACGATGATCCCGTGGTCGCGCAAAAACTCGTTGACGTTGGATGTCCGGCGGTCATGCCTCTGGCAGCTCCCATTGGGTCTGGTCTGGGGCTACGCAATCCCTTCAACTTGAAAATCATCATGGAAACCGTGAACGTGCCGGTGATCGTCGATGCCGGTGTTGGAACCGCTTCCGATGCGGCGTTGGTGATGGAATATGGGGCCGATGCGGTGTTGATGAATACCGCGATAGCGGGTGCCGACGATCCTATTGCCATGGCCACGGCCATGAAGTACGCGGTGGATGCCGGGCGGTTGGCATACAAAGCCGGTCGCATTCCCCGAAAACTCTACGCCACGGCAAGTAGCCCGATTGAAGGCATGTTGTTATAGGCGTATGGCGGATGTCTCTGCCTGTCCCCTGAGAGTGAGCCTGTGTGTTTGTGAGTCGTGCAGACGGTGGTGCGACGGGCGTCATTTCGGATGGCCGGTGTGCGGAGAGTGCTTGATCCCGTGAGTGCCTGGGAGAGCGTAACGGTGTCCTGGATGTCTGAGTGCATCGCGGGAATGTAGCTGATTGCTGGCCTTGCGGGGTCTTCCTTTTTGTGGCGACGATCCGTCTTCCCCCCTTATACGTGATCACCGACCGGTGTCATACTGGAGAGATCCGATTACTGCGGGTTCTCGATGACATCATCCCTGAACAGCGGATGATGATCCAGATTCGTGAAAAAGACCTTAGCACGCGGGAGCTGTTGCGGTTTGTGGACACGGTTCACCGGCTGGTGCGTCCCTTCCGGCTGCCGTGTTTAATCAATGACCGTGTGGATTTGGTCCTTGCCACTCGTGCGACGGGTGTGCACCTTCGATCTGACAGTCTTTCCGTCAAAGAGGCCAGGGTCTGTCTGGGGTCTGGATATCTGATTGGAAAATCGGTTCATTCCCCTGGCGAGGTATTGCAGAGTGAGCAGGACGGTGCGGACTTCGTTGTCCTTGGCCCGGTGTATGCTACGCCGTCGAAGCGGGCGTATGGTTCTCCGTTGGGTCTTGGTGCGATTCGTGAAGCCAGTCGGCGGTGTCACATTCCCGTGTATGCGATTGGCGGGCTGACGCCTGATCGTGTGGAGCCGGTGATAGAGGCGGGAGCCTTTGGTGTGGCGGTGATTTCGTCCATTGTCCAGGCATCGTCGCCGCGGGAAGTTGTCAGGCAGTACACTGAGCGGTTGTGCATCTCTGGTGAGCGGTGAGCGTGAGATCGTTGATGCGGTCTTTGGTCGTGCCGTGTCCCTGCTTCTGTCGGCGTGGCGACGCATGGCGTCTGTCGGGTGGCTGGTATGAGCCGTCAATGCCCTGGTTCAGTGGTCGGCAGCAGGGGGCCTGGATGTTGTGCGTGGCCTGGGCAAAGCCCTGCCCACTCGGTCATTCCTGCGGAAGCAGGAATCCAGCCCTACCGCCTGCCCTCCTGCTCCCGGCCGGCAGGAGTCTTGGACCCGCTCGCGGTCAGCCCTTATGTATCGCAGTACAGACCCTCCTTACATTGACCCTCTCCAAAATCCGGTGCTAGTATTCCTCCAGACATGCAGGAGAAACGATCAACCTGTCATGGGTTTCTCCTGCGTCGGGGCAGTGGCTTCAGCAGCGGAGCGGGCCCTGTCTCCGGTCGTGTGGGGAGCGCGGACTTCCATTCCGTCAATGATCCTGCGGGGGAAGATCCTATGGGATTGAGAAAGCGTGACGATGCGAATCGGGAAATGGAGCCGTTACGGGATGAACCCCAGCCCCTGGAACACGAAGCGCACGATGTCCATGACATCCGGATGACGTTGCAGCAGGTCTGCCAGCACAACGAACGACTGAAAGCCAGCCTTCGGGAAGCCAAAACCCACATCGAAACCCTCCGTGCCGAAATCACCAGACTGACAGCCCCGCCGTCGTCCTATGCACTCTTCTGCAGTCTGAACGAAGATCACAGCGCCAACGTCTACATCTCAGGCAGGAAAATGCGAGTCAGTGTCCATCCTGCGGTCGATGGTGTGTCGTTACGCAAAGGGCAGGAAGTGATTCTGAATGAGGCCCTGAACATCATCGAAGCACGGGCCTTTGATCCCCAGGGAGAAGTGGTGAGGTTGAAGGATCGTCTGGACGGGGTACGAGTGCTGATTCAGTGGCATCACGATGAAGAACGCGTCGTCGAACTGGGCGAGCCGTTGCTCGCCGAACACCTCGCCGTCGGCGATCATCTGCTCTATGACGTTCGGTCGGGATATGTGATGGAGAAAATTCCCAAATCCGAAATCGAAGAGCTGGTCATCGAGGAAATTCCTGACGTGCAGTACGAGCACATCGGCGGGTTGGCGAAGGAAGTCGAGCAGGTGACCGATGCCGTGGAACTGCCCTTTTTATACCCCTCGCTTTTTCAGGAATATCATCTCTCGCCGCCCAAAGGCGTTCTGTTATACGGCCCCCCGGGGTGCGGCAAGACGATGATCGCCAAAGCCGTGGCCCATTCCCTTTCGCACAAGCTGCGGCATCTGTCCGGCAGAGAACGCCGCAGTTACTTCCTGCATGTGAAGGGGCCTGAACTGTTGAACAAATACGTTGGCGAATCCGAACGGTGCATCCGCGAAATCTTCGCCAGGGCACGGGAACAGGCGGCAGACGGGAACCCCGTCATCGTGTTTTTCGATGAGATGGATGCCTTGTTCCGTGTCCGCGGGTCGGGGATTTCGTCCGATATCGAATCAACCATCGTCCCGCAGTTTCTGGCCGAAATTGATGGGGTCGAAGCCCTCAGCAATGTGATCGTCATCGGAGCCAGCAATCGGCAGGATCTCATTGATCCGGCGGTCCTGAGACCAGGACGGCTGGACGTGAAGGTGAAAATTCCCAGACCGGAGAAGGAACGTGCCCGTGATATTTTCGCCAAATATCTCGTCGCCGATCTGCCGTTTGCCAAAGAGGAACTGGCCCGGCATACGTGGGACCGCAAGGCATGTGCCGCACATCTGATCACGGTCACGGTGGAGGCGATGTATGCCACGTCAGAGGCCAACCGGTTTCTTGAAGTGACGTATGCCACCGGAGAAAAAGACATCCTGCACTTCAAAGATTTTTCCAGCGGTGCCATGATCGAAGGCGTGGTCTCACGGGCGAAAAAATCCGCCGTGAAGCGCGCCATTGGCACGGGTGAAACCGGCCTGCGGGAAGACGACTTTCTGAATGCCATTCGGGAAGAATTCAACGAGCACGAAGACCTGCCCAATACGACGAATCCCGATGACTGGGCACGTATCGCCGGGAAAAAAGGCGACAAAATTGTCCATGTTCGGCCCCTGACGGCCGGCTCCGACGATTCCTGCGTTCGCAGGAATGACGGGCGGGGGGGCAACATCGAAACGGTGAGCGCCGGGCATTACTTTTAGTGCGCCGTCTCACGGTGGCATGGGGAGCCTGTGCAACGTATTCTGGGGACAGAAACGGAGTTTGGCATGGCCTCGCGCCGGTTCCCGGCGTCCGACCCCGTCGAGAATTCCCTCCGGTTAATCAGCAGATATCCTTCGCTCCCCGCGCCACAGGCTCTGTGGGACTATGAAAACGAGAATCCCCTGCGGGATGCTCGAGGTTTTGATGTGGAAGGTGAACGTGAACGGCCAGGCCCCGACCATAATCGCGCGCTCAACAAGCTGTTACCCAATGCCGGTCGGCTGTACGTTGATGGCGCGCATCCAGAGTATTCGACGCCGGAATGTGCCACGGCCCGGGACCTGGTCGCGTATGAACGCGCAGGTGAGCGCATCGTCGCTCAATGCCTGGAGGCCGTGAACCGGGCATCGGGTGACGGCTACGTGCTGTACAAGAACAACTCCGATGGCAAAGGAAACGGGTACGGGTACCACGAAAATTATCTCATGTCCCGGGCCGTGCCGTTTCATACGATTATTCAGACCTTGCTGCCGTTCCTGGTCTCGCGCCCCGTTTTCGCGGGAGCAGGCAAAGTCGGGTCGGAAAATGGCGCCGCGCCGGCGACGTATCAGATTGCTCAACGTGCTGACTTTGTGGAATGTCTGGTTGACCTGAACACCATGGTGAAACGGCCCATCATCAACACGCGCGACGAGCCTCATGCGGACAGCGCGCGATTCCGTCGCTTGCACGTGATCGCCGGCGACGCCAATATGGCGGAGCTGCCCACGTATCTGAAAGTGGGCACGATGGCGATTGTCACGCATATGCTCGACGAGGGCGCGGCCTGTCCCTCCTGTGTGCTGGATAATCCCGTGGAGGCGATCAAGGTCGTGTCGCGCGATCTCACGGTGAGGGCGGATTTGAAACTGGCCGATGGAAGGACGACAAACGCCATTGCTCTCCAACGGGCCTATCTCGAGGCCGCGCATGATTTTTACGCCTGCCGCGAATTGTCTCCCGAAACCAGGGACATTCTGGTGAAGTGGGAAATCGTCCTGGATAAACTCGAACAGGATCCGTGGCAACTGGCACGCGAACTGGACTGGGTTGCGAAACGGCACATGATCGAATCGTACCTGGACCGGAAAGGCTGTGGATGGGGAAGCTCACAGGCAGCCCTGCTGGACCTGCAATACCATGACGTCCGTCCTGACAAGGGGTTGTATTACGCCCTCGAACGGAACCGGCGCATTGAGCGTGTGCTGACTGATGAGGAAATCGCCAGTGCGGAGTTTCACGCTCCGCGAGACACGCGCGCGTATTTCCGGGGGGCCTGTCTCCGGAAATTCCCTCGCGAGGTCTACGGGGCAAGTTGGACATCCGTGCTCTTTGACGTGGGAGCGACCTCAGTCAAACGGGTTCCGCTGATGGATCCCCGACGGGGAACACGAGATGCAACCGATGAGCTGCTGGACGGAGTCGAGACGGCCCGGGAACTCCTTGATCGCCTGTCGCCGGGAACGACGGGCAGGAGAACGCACGACGGGGATCCAGCCGCGATGGCACGGTGACATATGGAATGGATGGGGGCGCACAGGTTTATCGGTCAGTGTTCGAGTTTTTTTGATTTTCTCCAGCAGGCGAAACCCGAACTGACGCCGGCGGCGCGTTGGGGAGCGGGAACGTCCCCGTCGCTCCCGGCACAGGTGCCGGCTGATGAAATACAACGGCACGTCCTGACCCACCTTGCTCACGGCACGACCGTGCTGGCCCTCAAATATGATCGGGGCGCGGTGATGGTTGGAGACCGGCGTGCGGTCGAGGGATATCAGGTCGCAGCCCGTCGTCTGGAGAAAGTCTTCACAACAGACTGTCATTCCGCCATTGCCATTGCGGGTGCCGCCGGGCCCTGTCTGGAAATGGCCAGGTTGTTCCGCATTGAACTTGAGCACTACGAAAAACTGGATGGCGTGCTGTTGTCCTGCGAAGGCAAGGCGAACCGATTGGGGCACATGGTCAAGGCGAACTGGCCCATGGTCATGCAGGGACTGGTGGTGATCCCGTTGTTTGTGGGGTTTGACGTGAAACAGAACCGGGGGCGGATTTTCAAATATGATGTCACGGGTGGGAAATACGAAGAAACGGACTATCACGCCGTGGGGTCAGGTGGCAAAGATGCCCGTGTGACCATGAAGGAACGGTTTCGCAAAACGCTGTCCGAACAGGACGCCGTGTCCCTGGCGCTGGAAGCGCTTCTGAGTGCAGCGGAAGAGGATGTGGGAACGGGCGGGCCGGATGTCTTCCGCGGCATTTATCCCACCGTGAAATGTCTCAATGCCCTGGGCGTGGCCGATGTGGACGATGACGAGGTCGCGCGCCAGTGCAATCGGTTAGTGCGGGCGCGGTCGGAGCGAGAAACCTGATGTCATTTCCCTTTTACGTCTCCCCCGAACAACTCATGCAGGATAAGGCCGAGTATGCCCAGAAAGGCATTGCCAGGGGCCGATCCATTATTGCCATTGAATACCGCGATGGCGTGCTGTTCGTGGCGGATAATCCCAGCACCTCCCTGTTCAAGGTCTCGGAAATTTACGACAACATCGCCTTTTCCGGTGCGGGCAAATACAGTGAATTTGAGAGTCTGCGCAAAGCGGGCATTCAACATGCCGATCTGAAAGGGTTCATGTACAGCCGCGAAGACGTGACGGCGCGTGCCCTGGCCAACGGGTATTCACAAACGCTGGGCACGATTTTCAGTCAGGAGCTGAAACCCTTTGAAGTGGAAATTCTGTTAGCCCAGGTTGGAGAGAGCCCTGAGCAGACGGAATTCTACCGCATTGCGTTTGACGGGACGATTTTTCACGAAAGGCGATTTGTCGCCATTGGGGGCCGGTCGGATACCCTGGCTTCTGCCCTGCGCGACGCCGATGGTTCGGAAGACAGGCTGGACCTGAAGACCGCCCTCACCCGGTGCATGAAAGCGATTGAAACCGCAACGGAGCAGCCCGTATCGCTTCAGGTACTTGAAATAGCTCTCCTTGACCGGACCCGTGCCGGCCGGAAGTTTCGTCGCATGACCTTCGACGACGCCCGTGCCCTCACCGATTGACCGGCTGAATCTCCTGTTCCACAGAACGGACCTGATGAAACGACACAGCCTCGGCAGAAGCGTGTTGTACGGGAAGATGGAAAAAACCAGATACATTCAAGAATGCAGGAGGCCAGACGAGGCTGACGGAAGCACGGAGAAAACAGAGCAGGCAAACATGGCGGAAGAGGAAAAGCGGCGGTTTGTGTCGCTCATCAAACCCTACTTGTGGTGGGGGGAGTGATCAAGTTCTCACCCTGTTGCATGTCGGAGATCCATCATGGAGTTTGATCTGCACATCAGGAATATCGGCAAACTGACTGATGCCAGGCTTCGCATTGGGCGGTTCACGGTGTTTGCCGGCCCGAATAATACCGGCAAAAGTTATGTCTCGAAGATGCTGTATTCTATGTTTGACGCGATGAACGTAAATCATGCTGAAGTGTACATTGACAAGCTCACCGGGCTTCTTTTGGTAGATGTGGAAATGCTGCAGAGATATTCAGAAGAGTCTGGAGCGTTGTTATCCCCGCTGCGAGAGGAAATTGTCGCATTGCACGATCTGGTCACGAAGTCTCCGGGTGGCGATGTTGAGGAGTTGGATACAATCATTCCTGATCTCGCCAAAAGGGCGAACAGGATACGAGCCATGTTCTCGGATATCCGTTCATCCATTGAATCTCCGGTGGACAAGTTGAATAAGTATGTGATCGAAAGACGCCGAGCTCTCCTGGCAGACATTTTTGCTCTTGTCGAACGATCTTTGATCAGTTTGGAAGAAGACCTCAGCAACACCGATGCAACAAAACTCATTGTCGGCGGAATAGGATACAAAATCAGAGAGAATCTGATTGAAAATTTTCAAGTGCCAAATCTTGCTGATCTGAGAGGAACAGAGGCTGCGGAGTCCAAAGTTGACATTGCGAATTTCGGCACATTCGAGTTCTCAAATGGGGAAATTGGATTCAGTCCAGGCCACGCTTGGTTGCAGGCGTTGAGACAGTTTTCTAACGTGATGTACTTGGAATCCCCTGTGTACTGGAAACTCAACAATGCCTTGGAATCCCTTCTGATTCATCCGAGGCACTCGCGTCGTAGAAGGGAACTCAGTGGGGTTCCTGGGTATTTCTATGACCTGGCAAGTGCACTCAAGAGAGAATACACCGGCGCTATGGCTTTTCCTGATGTATACGAAAGGCTGACTGGCAAAGAGGTCCTCGGCGGCAAAATAGTCATTTCCGACAGGGGTGCTTTGTTATTTCAGGAAAACGGTCGCAGTTTGTCGCTACCTGTCACGGCCATGGGAGTTGCCAACCTCGGCATCCTGGCGCTGTTGATTGAGCGCAAGGTTCTGGATCAGGAATCTGTTCTTTTCATCGACGAGCCGGAAGCAAACCTGCATCCGGCGTGGCAGGTTGTTATGGCCGAAAGCCTGTTTGCATTAGTGAAAGGCGGCGTCCATGTCGTGATTGCCACTCACAGCGTGGACATTCTGAAATATCTGGAAGTCCATGTGCAGGAGAATCCCGAGGACAAACGTCTGGTTGCCCTGAATCAATTTCCGTTTCGCGAAGGGAAAAACGATGAGCAGGATTTTGACGACAGGCTGGCGGATATCCAACAGGAATTAACCCAACCTTTTGCCTACTTGCATATGCGAAGTTTGTAACATCATGGCCTGCACAATTGAAGATTTTTTAGAGCCGGTAATAATACGACGTGCAGATGGAACACGCGATACATTTCCTGTAAATGCTTACGTTGTTGACCAGCCTCCGCAATCTGGAAAGTGCGGACATTCACTCAAACATGAACTTCGAATGGATACCTTTCACTGTTGTGACTATATTTTCGTACCTGATGATAACGAAGTTTTACTCATTGAAGATTCAAACCTTAAAAGTAAAAGGGACGATTTGGAAAAGAAGACCATTTCTTCTGTGATCAACCTGGAATCCGTACCGCAATTATCCGATAGACTGATTAGAGATGAACAGCTCCTTAAGGCTTATGCAAGTCTACTGCTTCTGTGTCGCTTATTTGCACAAGATGAGACTGCCACAAAAAAGATGCAAGGCAAAAACATTCGTTTCTTGTTTATTATCAACGACGCAGATCCTACCGATTCACAGCTGTTTGACTACTTAGAGAACAAGATTGCCCCAACCTTACGACCACTTGTTGACAAGGTTCTTGTTCGTGATAAAGAAGGAGCCAAAGAAAAATGGATCAACTATGCTTCACCCACACACTGAATCCCTGACCCCATTCCTCAACTACTCCGATCTCCCCGAACCGATTGCGGAGTCCCCCTCCACCCAAGCCGCCAGCCCCGATCCCCGTCAGTGCGTCCCTTTGCCAGGCCAATGTCCAGCTTCTGCAGGAGTCTGAATTCCCGCCGAAGGCGTGTGGGCATGACAACAGATTGCCTCCGCCACCGTCCAGCGTGTCCTGTATGGTGATCCTGTCCATCCTGTTGAAGCCCACGGGGCGCGGATAATGCTCCTGCACTGGGCGACTCGCTGAATCCACTTGTCCCGTGTAAGGATGTCCCTGCCACGTGAGCACCAAAGAAATGCGTTTCCTGGATGCGCTTGAATCGCTGTTCACCGGTGCCGATGTGGGTGGTAGAGAATCCCTTTCCAACATTCTCGGCAAGCCAGTCCGCAAACGTACAGCGGACAGTGTCATCTTTGCTGACGGAAGCACAGAGAAAACGCAGCCGGCAAGCATGACAGAAGAGGAAAAGCGGCGGCGTGTATCGCTGATCAAACCCTACTTGTGGTGGGGAGAGTGGTAAAGTTATAACACTTTTGCATGTCGGAGATTCATCATGACGTTTGATCTGCACATCAGGAATATCGGAAAACTGACTGATGCCAGGCTTCGCATTGGGCGGTTCACGGTGTTTGCCGGCCCGAATAATACTGGCAAAAGTTATGTCTCGAAGATGCTGTATTCTATTTTTGATGCGATGAATGCAAATCATGCTGAGGTGTACATCGACAATCTCACCACTTTTCTTTTGACAGATATGAGAATGTTGCAAATGTATCTAGAAGAGTCTGGAGAGGTGTTATCTTCACTGCGAGGTGCAGGTGAGGGGCGCGGGCAGTTATCCCGGTATTTAGAAGAGTCTGGAGCGTCGTTATCTCCGCTGCGAGAGGAGATTGACGCCTTGCACGATCTGGCTACGAAGTCTCCGGTTGGCGATATTGAGGAGTTGGATAAAATCATTCCTGATCTCGCCAAAAGGGCGAGCAAGATGCGAGCAATGTTCTCGGATATCCGTTCATCCATTAAATCTCTGGAGATGAAGAGGGCCGATCACGAGCAAAGTGCATCCCGTTTCTCATTTCCCCTTGAGGGCTATACCAGTAGTATCGAACAAACTTTGAGCAGTTTAGAAAGCAAACTCAATGACACAGATGCAAAAAAAATCATTACATCAGCGATAAAATACAAAATCAGAGCAAATCTGATTGAAAATTTTCAAGTGCCAAAACTTGCTGACTTGAGAGGAACAGAAGCTGCGGACTCCAAAGTTGACATTGCGAATTTCGGCACATTCGAGTTCTCAAATGGGGAAATTGGATTCAGTCCAGGCCGCGCTTGGCTGCAGGCGTTGAGACAGTTTTCTAACGTGATTTACTTGGAATCCCCTGTGTACTGGAAACTCGAAAATGCCCTTCGGTTTCGTCCGAGGTACGCGCGTGGTAGAAGGGAACTCAGTGGGGTTCCTGGGTATTTCTATGACCTGGCAAGTGCACTCAAGAGAGAATACACCGGCGATATGGCTTTTCCCGATGTATACGAAAGGCTCACTGGCAAAGAGGTCCTCGGCGGCAAAATAGTCATTTCCGATAGGGGTGCTTTTTTATTTCAGGAAAACGGTCGTAGTTTTTCGATACCTGTCACTGCCATGGGAGTTGCCAATCTCGGTATCCTGGCGCTGTTGATTGATCGCAAAGTTCTGACTAAGGAATCTTGTATTTTCATCGACGAGCCGGAGACGAACCTGCATCCGGCCTGGCAGGTTGTTATGGCCGAAAGCCTGTTTGCATTAGTGAAAGGCGGTGTCCATGTCGTGATTGCCACTCACAGCGTGGACATTGTGAAATGGCTGGAAGTACATGTGAAAAAGCATCCCGAGGATGAACGTCTGGTTGCCTTGAATAAAT
>RKSG01000051.1 GCA_007570995.1 Nitrospirales bacterium | reverse complement strand
GCTTCCGGGCGGGGAGGGCAGCCCGCCACATAGACATCCACCGGTACAATCTGATCCACGCCCTGCACCACGCTGTAGCTGTTGTAATGATTGCCCGAGGTCGCGCAGGAGCCCATGGAAATCACGTAGCGCGGCTCGGCCATCTGGTCGTAGATGCGCCGAATCACCGGTGCCATTTTCCGACACACGGTCCCGGCCACAATCATGACATCGGATTGCCGGGGCGAAGCCCGAAACACCCCCGCACCGAAGCGATCAATGTCGTACCGCGAGGCCACCGACGCCATCATTTCAATGGCACAACAGGCCAGCCCGAATGTCATCGGCCATAATGCCGATTTCCGGCACCAGCTCACCAGATAATCGAGATTGGTGGTCAGAATGTTGGGTTCAAACTGTCGTTCGAGCACGCTCATATCTGTCACCTCGGCGAAAGTCAGAAAACGTCACCCCCGATGCCGGGCTGCCCCTGCCCCACGACGGGGCAGAACCGTCGCACACGGAACCACGTCGGGGCCTCATTCCCATTCCAGCGCACCTTTTTTCCAGACATACCAGAACCCCACCACGAGAATGGCAATGAACACGCCCATTTCAATCAGCCCCAACAACCCCAGTTTGTGAAAGACGACGGCCCATGGGAACAGAAAGACGATCTCCAGATCAAAGACGACGAACAACATCGCAATGATGTAATAGCGCATGGGAAACTGCACGCGGGCATCCATAAAGAGCGGACTGCCACTCTCATACGGCAGGAGTTTGGCGCGGTAGGGACGACGCGGCCGCACGAGCCAGCCCGCCACCAGCGACACCACCCCAAACGCCATGGCAATGACGGCAAAGAGGGCAATGGGAATATAATTGACCGGAACCGATTCCCCACCCATGTCACTGTCCTCCGCAATGAGCGTGTCGCATCACGGACGCACCACCCTGCAACGGCACCTCGGGCGCAGCCGTTAAAGCCGATTCAAAGAACGGGCGATGTCGCAAGCCGCGCAGCGTCGGATGCTCGATCCCTTTGTGCTGAATCAGCACCTTGAAGGTGGTCCCCATGCCATGGTGGCGCAACAGTTGCGCGGCTGCCCGGGCCGTGTCCGATTCCCGATCATGGTCCTGAACCATGTCATCAATTCCCATACTCATCAGAAAATACATCAGATTGGTCAACCCCGTCGTGGTCAGTCCCGCCTGTCCCCCGGCCCGTGCCAGGCTCGAAAAATTCACATGCGCGGTCAAATCCTGCTCCCCAACGAGCGTGTAGGGATTCATCGAAACCCTGTGGCGATAGTACCCCATCAGCGTCCCGTTCCCACGCTCGCGCGAGAAATAATCCCGCGACGTGTGACCGTAATCAATCGTCACCACGACGCCGAGGTCCAGCGCCCTGGCGACCTGTTCAATCCACCTCACCGCGTTCAGATTAATTTCCGTGGTGAACCCGTCGGGCAGCTCCACCCCAAGGTCGGCCAGAAACAATGCCAGTTCAGGCGTGGACGGCTCTCCTGCGATTTCCACAAATTCACCGTGGCGACGGGTCACGTACAACTCCCGCAGGCCGTCCCGTTCCATCCGGATCCTGTGAACCGGAAACGCATCCACCAGTTCATTCGAGAACAACATACCGGTCAGTCCGTCGCCCGACAGACGGCTCACATCATCAACCCACCGAATCCCGCCTTCGTGCGTTGCCCAGGCAGACAACGTGTCCTGCTGGTGACGTCGAAGTGCCGGACTGCGTTCGACCAGGACACAGGCCAACCGGGACAGCAGAGCGGCATGTCGTTCACCGCATTCCTGCAACATATCCCGGAGCAACGTCCCGTTTCCCGGCCCCATTTCAACAAGATGAAACACGGCGGGATGCCCGAGACAGTCATCAATTTCAACAAGCTGGCGGACAAGACACCTGGCCAGCAGCGGTGACAGACAGGGAGCGGTGAAGAAATCGCCGCCCTCCATCCCAATGGGAGAGGTGTGGGAACGGGACAGGCCTGCCCCTTTCATGTAATACCCGTTTGTTTCCTCGTAGAGGGCAAGCTCCATAAAACGGGCAAACGTGAGGGGACCGGTACGTTCTATGAGGGTGGTGACAGGCTGCATGAAAGGAAAATGCGGTTCTGCCCAGCCTTCGGTCAAGAGGGCAAAAAACAGCCTCCCGTTGCATCAGTTACAGACACCTGGGCCATAAGGTCCAGATCGTGATGACCCATAGGCCAAAGGGTCCACACGCTAGCTTTCCTTTGAGTGACAAGTCAAGGAAAAGAGACTGGATGAAAGAATCACGCCAGGGAGGTTGTTGCAATGGGGACCAGATTTCCGAGGAGACAAGAAGGCACCAGCCCCTCAAACCAATAATGCCAACAACCCAATCAGGCTATGAATCGCTGACATTTTCGTTTCTTGCGGAGTTCAAGCGGACGAGTTTTTCCCAATCAATCTTTCCATTATTCTTGCAAAGCCTGTTCGCGAACTCTCTCGTAAATTTGTTAAGTGTCTGCGAATACGCCATCAAAAATTCTTCGTTTTTTTCTTTGGCTTTATAGCCAAGCGGTTCAATGATTTCTGTAAAGAGATCAGTGTCTCCAGAGATGAACTCCCAAAATTTTTGTCCACAATATTTGAAGTAATCACCTTTGTCAGGCGTGTTTTCTTTTCCATAACAGCAACCATTCACAGCCACTATGTTCAGCTGGGAATTGCTGGTTCTTAGTATTTTCATTGCAGTCCTGAAATCTGTTTTCATTTTAGATACTTGCGAGCTATTACCCCAATTCGGACCAGATTTAATTGCGACAATATACCTCTTGTTTTCAGTTTCGAACTCAAGATCAATGCCGGTCATTCCAGACTTCCGACCGCCGTAAACCATCCGGTTAACAAAGATGGCCAGTCCTTCAAGCCAATCCCCGAAAATGGTTTCTTCATGCGATGCTATATGAGAATCTACCAGGCCTTTTATGATTTGATCTGCAGTTAAAACGTTTTTAGCCCTGAATAAATATGGATTTTTTCTCCTGAGAACACTAAGCAGTTTCAATTTCTCAAGGTTTTGAATACGCCGTTGATGGAACTCCCCAATGTTCGTTTCAACGTATCGTGACACGTCTGAGAGGTGTAGTCTTTCCATATTTTTCCTGTGATTCAAATAAATACATCCCGACCCGATTTATTTTCTTTCTTGCCATTTCGCAATATTCGGGAACAATGTCTATCCCTATTGAATTGCGTTTCATTTTACTGGCAACAAGCAACGTGGTGCCTGATCCCATAAACGGGTCAAGAACCAGATCGTTTTCTTTCGTAAACAGCTTGATAAACCATTCTGGTAATACTGAAGGGAAGGTTGCACTGTGATTTTTATTGTTGCATTCAGTGGCAAAATGCAACACGTTAGTTGGATAGGCTTTCTCTCTGTCCAGCCAGTTTGAGATATTTTTGCCGAATCCACTTCCCACTTTCGAAGGGTCGCGTATCTTATCTGTTTCAGAAAGGCTTTTTAATCTTGAGCGGGCCCATTCCCCCATCGGGACCATCACGGCTTCCTGGTACATATTGAATTTCCTGCTTTTGTTAAACTGAAGCAACCGTTCCCACGCATCCCTGAATCTGTTGGGCCACTTGCCCGGATAGCAGTTTTTCTTATGCCAAATAAACTCCTCCGTCCATAACCATCCCTGCTTACGCATTTCCAGAATCAGCTCCATCACATAGCTGCTCCGCTCTCCATCAACAACTTTTTCCTTGATGTTCAGGATAAAGGTTCCCGACGGCTTGAGCACACGCAACAGTTGCTCTGAAATGATCAGAAACCAGCCAACATATTCATCAGGGTGAATGCCCCCATACACATTTTTCCTCTGGTCTGCATACGGAGGAGATGTGACAATGAGATCAACGCAATCATTTGGAAGCAGTTTCAATTGCTCCTTGCTGTCTCCAAGGTATACGTCTGTTGTGATTTCCATTTTACAGGCCATCGCAAACGTCGTTCGTTGCAGTGCGGAACCCTCTTTGTCTGATATCCACCACCCTCACCCCCCATGACATTTTTTATATTTTTTCCCGCTGCCGCAGGGACAAGGCTCGTTGCGGCCGACTTTCTGCTGCGCCCGATGGACCGTCTTCGTCGCCGTGGCCGTCTCGCTACCGCGATTGAGCGTCATGGGGGGTAACGAAGCGGCCTCATTCTCAACAGGAGACCGATCCCTGGCCACACGGACCTTGAACAACCGTTCAAGCGTGTCGGCCTTGATACGATCCATCATGGCGGCAAACATTTCAAACCCTTCCCGTTTGTACTCCGCCAGCGGATCCTTCTGCCCGTATCCCCGAAGCCCAATGCCATCCCGAAGCTGATCCATCCCCAGCAGATGATCCTTCCACTGATGATCAATGACCTGCAGGAGCACCGCCCGCTCAAGCTGCCGGTGAATCTCAGGCCCGATCTCTTCTTCCCGCTCCATTCGACGCTGCGCATAGAGCTTCTGCACACGATCCCGCAATTCATCGCGAATACCATCCCGCCCCATGTTCGTCATATCCTCGACCGTCGCAAGGTCTGCACCAAAGTGCGCATGGACGGCCTCACGCAACCCCGCCATGTCCCAGGATTCGGAATAGGCCTCTTCCGGACAGTGGACGCTGACCAGAGAATCCGTGACGTCGTGCAGCCAGTCCTGCACATCTTCCTCGATGGAATCCCCGGCAAGGACCCCCGTGCGATGCGTGTAGATGACTTCGCGCTGCTTGTTCATGACATCATCATATTCAAGAATCTGTTTGCGGATTTCGAAATTATGCGCCTCGACTTTCTTCTGCGCATTTTCAATGGACTTGGTGACCATCCCGTGTTCAATGGGGACCCCCTCCTCCATGCCAAGCTTCAACATCAGATTGGACACCCGTTCGGAAGCAAAGATGCGCATCAAATCGTCTTCCAGAGACAGGAAAAATCGGGACGACCCGGGATCGCCCTGACGGCCCGAACGGCCACGAAGCTGATTGTCAATCCGACGACTCTCATGCCGCTCGGTGCCAACGATATGCAATCCGCCTGCCTTCAGCACGGCCGCTTTGTCCGCTTCGCACTGCCGCTGAATCCGGGCCAGAGCCGACTGCCGTTGCTCCTCGGTCAGATCGTCGCCACGGTAAATCACCTGCTGTTTATAGAGGGCCTCCGGATTGCCCCCCAGCACAATGTCCGTGCCCCGACCAGCCATGTTGGTCGCCAGTGTCACCGCCCCGCGGCTTCCGGCCTGCGAGATAATCTCCGCCTCCTTTTCATGAAACTTGGCATTCAGGACATGGTGTTTCACGCCTGTCTGCTTGAGCAACCTGGAGAGACGCTCGGACTTTTCAATGGAAATCGTGCCCACCAGCACAGGTTGTCCCTGTTCGTGGTATTCCATGACTTCCTGGGCAATGGCTTCGAATTTTTCCTTCTCCGTCCGATACACCACGTCCGAATGATCCTGTCGAATCATCGGACGATTTGCCGGAATGACGTTGACATCCAGATTGTAGATTTTGGCAAACTCCGCCGCTTCCGTATCCGCCGTTCCGGTCATCCCCGCCAGCTTGCTGTACATCCGGAAATAATTCTGAAACGTGATAGACGCCAGGGTCTGGTTTTCGTTGGCGATGGTGACTCCCTCTTTGGCTTCCACCGCCTGGTGCAACCCGTCGCTCCACCGCCGGCCCGGCATCAGCCGCCCAGTAAATTCATCCACGATCTGGACTTCGCCGTCTTTCACCACATAATCCACGTCACGTCTGTAGAGCGCATGAGCCTGCAGGCCTTTGATCACATAGTGCACAACGTCCAGGTTTTTGGGATCGTACAGATTATCGCCCGCCAACAGGCCATCATCGGTCAGCAGGGCCTCGACTCGCGCGTTGCCGTCCTCAGTCAGCGCAACCGTTCGGGACTTTTCCTCAATCGTATAATCGCGTTCGGCTTTGAGCCTGGGAATCAGGCGGTTGACCCTGGTGTACAAGGTGGTGCTTTGCTCGGCCGGACCGGAAATAATGAGCGGCGTACGCGCCTCATCAATCAGGATACTGTCCACCTCGTCCACAATCGCGTACGACAACTCGCGCTGCACGCGCTGGCGAAGATCCGTGATGACCAGATTATCCCGAAGGTAGTCAAACCCGAATTCGTTATTGGTGCCGTAGGTGATATCGGCACGGTATGCTTCGGGTCTCGTGCAGGGGCGAAGATAATTTAACCGTTTATCCGCCGCCTCATAGGCTGGATCAAAAAAAAACGAGGCTTCGTGCTGGATCACGCCAACCGAACACCCCAACGCATGATACACGGGGCCCATCCATTGCGTGTCGCGTTTGGCCAGGTAATCATTGACCGTCACCACATGGACACCCTTCCCCGTCAAGGCATTGAGATACGTGGGCAGGGTCGCAACCAGCGTCTTCCCCTCGCCGGTTTTCATTTCCGCGATTTTCCCCGCATGTAACACCATGCCCCCGACAAGCTGAACGTCAAAGTGGCGCATGCCGACCTTCCGCCGCGAAGCCTCTCGACACGTCGCAAACGCCTCGGGTAACACATCGTCCAGCGTCTCACCCGCCTCAAGGCGTTTTCGGAACGTCTGGGTCTTATCCATCAGGGCTTCGTCCGACAGGGAGTGCATGGTCGGCTCCAGGCCGTTAATCGCTGCCACGATCGGTTGAAGAAGCTTCAACTCACGATCGTTTTTGCTTCCAAAAATGAGATTTAAAAGTCGAACAAACACTGGCTGGATACCACGCAACAGGTGTGACAACGGGTCTGTCCGCTAAGTATACCCGAACGGGTTCGGGACGCAACCGCATTGACACATGGCACAGTCTGGATACACGCTGACAGCTTGCAGGAATGGAACCGCCCCCGACACCGTCCAGAATGGCATCGGTGGTGAACCTGTACCTCTGTACGCATCCTTGACGGGTGTGCCCTGCAAACAGTAGACAGGATAGTATACTGGTGGCAGGTGCCCACAGGAAGGCCCTGCCCGTCCATATGGCCATATGAAGGTCCGACTCAACAAAGCACACAACCAGCTCACCACGGGCAGCCTCATTGTGCTCCTGCTGAGCCTGTGTCTGCCGATGCCCGTCTGGGCTGACAAGGCACAGGACTTCTACGATCAGGCCCTGACCCACCTCCAGCGCGAAGAGTTCGAGAAAGCGGCTGCGTCGCTCCAGGAGGCACTGAAGGTGTTTCCCCGCTTTGCAGCTGCGCATTATCTCCTCGGGTCCATCGCGTATCACGACTTACAACAACCCCAACAGGCCATCACACACCTGAAACAGGCCGTCGCCCTCCACCCCAATTTCGCGCAGGCGTATCTCGATCTGGGCAGGATTTATCAACACCACGACAAGCTGGAAGCCGCAAAAACCGCGTTCCAGAAAGCCGTGGAGATTTACCCTCAGTCCCCCGAAGCCCACCTCAATCTGGCCATAGTCTATGAGCAGACCGAGGAACGGGAGCTGGCCATACGCACCTACGAGCACACGCTTGACCTGGAGGCCGGGCAACCCATCGCGTTGTACAGGCTGGCGATACTGCACAACCAGCAGGGCAACATGGATCAGGCGAAACAGAGGCTTCAGACGTTGACCCGCCTCGATCCCCAACATACCGACGCCTGGTTGTTGCTGGGCAAGATTGAGGAACGCGCCGGGCAGACGACGCAGGCTATTCAGGCCTACCGGCAAGCCCTGCACGCGGATCCCGACTCCATGGACGCCCATTACGCTCTGGGTTACCTCCTGCAAACCGCGCAACAGGCCGAGCAAGCCGCGACGCACTTCCAGGAAGTGATCCGTCTCAATCCAACACATGCCGAAGCCCACCTGAACCTGGGTGTGCTCTATGTCAATCTCGACAAACTCGAACAAGCCGAACAGGAATACCTGACCGCCCGGAAGCTGAACCCGAACATGGTCGAAGTCTATTACAACCTCGGCGTGTTTTATGAGTTTCACCGAAAGAATCTGGCCCGTGCCTGTCCTCAATACATCCAGTATCAACAACTTGGCGGCCAGGACGAGCGCACACAGAAACTGCTGAAAAGCGGGCGATGCGCATCCTGACCAGGTTTTCTCCTGAATCCCCTCTGGTGCGCTTCGGAGCCTGTTCTGTCCTGCTGCACCTCGGCGTTCTTGCCGTGCTCAGTGCCCTGCCCGGCACACGCTCCATGGACACCCCCAGGCAGCTAGTCACCGTCACCCTCGTGGACCCCCCCCCGCCGGTTCCGGAAGCCGTGCCACCTGCAGTCACCCCCCCCCTCCCCCC
>RKSG01000126.1 GCA_007570995.1 Nitrospirales bacterium | reverse complement strand
GGTTGCGGTCGTGGGGCCCGTGGGCGGCATGGGCCCGGCGGCATCGCCGCCCGTATCCGTCATTCCTGCGGAAGCAGGAATCCAGAACCGGTCGCCACGCGTTGGGCGCCAGCCTGCCTATCCCCGAGAATCCCCAACCCGCACCATGAGATTATCAATAAATCGAACTCCCCCGATTCGGATAGCCCCCAGCAGGACGACATCTCC
The DNA here is from genome assembly GCA_007570995.1 of Nitrospirales bacterium. GTDB lineage: Bacteria > Nitrospirota > Nitrospiria > Nitrospirales > UBA8639 > Bin75. The sequence continues at coordinate 2,659 of RKSG01000126.1, read as the reverse complement.
CTGAAGACGTATCAGGGGTTCAAGCGTGCGTGCATCGCAGCACGCCAGGTAATCAACCCCGTCGGGGTGTCCCGTCTGGACGAGACCGGCCATCGTCTTTTCCACAGCCCGTGCGCGGCGTACCCCCCTGGCTATGGCCTCCTTCCCCCCCAGCAGCGCACGATACAGGACAGGTGCCCGTTGTCGCTGCGACGCGCTCAGATATTGATTACGCGAACTAAGCGCAAGCCCATCGGCGTCGCGGATCGTCGGGCAAAACCTGACACGGGTATCCCATCCCATATCCTGCACCAGTTGTCGGATCACCAGACACTGCTGATAATCTTTCTCGCCCAGGAAGGTCTGCGTGGGACGGACCAGATTCAGCAGTCTGGCCATGACCGTCGCCACACCCTGAAAATGTGCGGGTCGTTGTTCCCCTTCCCATCGCCGGGTCAATGTCTCGACGGCAACGGTCGTACAAAACGTTTGCGGATAGAACGTATCCGGAGCTGGCAGAAAGAGAACATCAACCTGCTCGTCCCGGCAAATCGCCAGATCGCCGTCCGTATCTCTCGGGTAGCGGAGATAATCCTCGGCAGGCCCGAACTGGAGCGGATTCACAAAAATACTGACCACGACCGTCCGGCATAACCGGCGTGCCCGCCGCATCAACGACCGGTGGCCGTCATGCAAGGCCCCCATCGTTGGAACAAACCCGATGGTCGTTCGGACAGCATCGTGCTGGCGTCGCCAGGTCTGAAGGCCTGAGGTCGTGCGGACAATGCGCATTTACTTCGCGGGATGAGCGACACACGGTGACCGGGTGGCGTAGCAGGAACCTGGCACGAGGGCCAGCTTTCGCACCTGCTGGACATCTGTCAGAGCGTCCAGCAGGGCCTGCATCGTGCGGGCGTATTGAGGGTGCACCCAGTCCGGAGCGAGTTCGGCCATGGGTGCCAGCACAAACCGCCGTTGATGAAGACGGGGATGCGGAATGACAAGAGGCGGGGTTTGACTGTTGATGACCTGTTGCCCGTAGAACAGAACATCCAGGTCCATCGTACGTGAGCCGTTTCGCACCACGCGGTCGCGTCCCAGGCCCTGTTCCGTTTCCTGGCAAAGCGTCAGCACCCGTTCCGGCGGGAGTCGGGTTTCCAGGCGAACGACACCATTATAAAACCATGGATAATCCTGCCCTGGTTCCATATCGACCGGTTCGGTCTCATAATACGACGAGACCGCGGTGAACGTGGAATGTGGCAGCAGTCTCATCAGGGCGACAGCCCGGTCGCACAAGTCCTGGCGGTTACCCAGGTTTGACCCGAACGCGATAAAGAGGGTTTCCGCGTTCATCCTTTCGCCCTGTTACCATCCGGTGTGTTTCATGCGTTCCACGGCTTCCCCCAGGCGTTCTTTCGTCGTCGTGAGGGCCATACGAATGTACCCTTCACCTGGCGACCCGAAGCCGTTACCTGGAGTTGTCACGATACCGGCCTTGTCCAGCAAATGCGTCGTAAAGGAGGCCGAGGAGTAACCCGCGGGTACCTCGATCCACACATAGAACGTCGCTGTGGGGACATCAAACTGGAGTCCCAGTGTCTGCAGGCCTGCCACCAGCGTATCACGGCGTTCCTGATAAACGGCCCGGAGTCCGGCGGTCAGTTGCTCATCTGTTTCGAGTGCCGTTATCCCGGCTTCCTGAACGGCCTGAAACTGACCGGAGTCCAGATTACTTTTGACCTGGCTCAGCCCTGCGATCACGTCCGCGCGGCCAACGGCGAATCCCAGGCGCCAGCCTGTCATATTGAATGTCTTGGACAACGAGTGAAATTCGATCCCCACATTCATAGCCCCGTCCGTTTCCAGGAAACTCGGCGGACGCATGCCATCGTAGAAAATCTCCGAATAGGCCGCATCGTGGCACACGATAATGTGGTATCGGTTTGCAAAATCGATCACACGTGCAAAGAACGCCGTATCGGCGATAGCCGCTGTCGGGTTATTAGGTGAATTCAGGAACATCAGTTTCGCCTTCTCGGCGACGTGTGAGGGGATAGCGTCCAGGTCGGGCAGGAACCCGTTATGTTTCAGCAGGGGCATTTCCCAGGGGATTCCCCCTGCGAAGCTGGTGGCCACGGGGTACACGGGGTACCCTGGGCTTGGCACGAGGACGATATCCCCGGGATCGACGAATGCCACAGGCGTGTGGCCGATACCTTCCTTAGAGCCGATGAGCGTGACCACTTCTGAAGAGGGATTAGCGGTCACATGAAATCGTCGTGCGTACCAGTTAGCGACGGCGGTTCGAAAAGACAGCATACCGTTTGAAGACGGGTATTGGTGGTGCAGGGGATTAGCCACGGCTTCCCGCATACGTTGCACGATAGGGTCTGGTGTAGGCAGGTCGGGATCACCGATACCGAGATTGATAATATCCACCCCGCGGGCCACGGCCTGTTGTTTCATCTCATCGATTGCTGCAAAGAGATACGGTGGTAACGTCCGAATGCGCTCCGCGCAGGTAACAGGAAAACCGCTCATACCCGTTCACTCCTTCCCTCTGTCGTGTCCGTCCTGCCCTCTGTCATGCCCATCCTGTCCTCTGTCGTGCCCGCCCTCTGTCTGTCATGCCCGTCTCCCCTCCGTCATTCCTGCCTTTGAGCGGGAATCCAGGCCC
>RKSG01000088.1 GCA_007570995.1 Nitrospirales bacterium | reverse complement strand
CAGCCCGAACAGCCCCAGCGCGCAGCTGTAACGCCACCAGCGCCCGTCTTCCACAAAGCGGATGTAGGTCAGCACGCACGCCAGGTAAAATCCGGCTGCCAGCGGGTCCTTGCGCCCGATGACCCACGCCACGGATTCCACGTGCAACGGATGCACCGCGAACACGGCCGCCGCAACCCACGCGCCCGCAACCTCCAGCCGACGCAGCAGGCGCCACAGCAGCAGCGTGACGATCAGGTGCAGCAGCATGTTGACGATGTGATAGCCGGCTGGGGCGAACCCCCACAGTTTGTGCTCCAGCCAGAACAGGGAATACAGCACTGGCCAGTAGTGCCCCTCGTTGGTAATGTTGCCGGGAGCAAACCAGATCTGCCACAGACCTGACAGGGTTTGGACCGGTCTGGCCGCTGTGAATGCGAGGTCGTCCCACACGAAACCCGCCATGGTGGCGGGGAAGTAACTGATGCCCACTGTCAGGCCAAGTGCCAGCACGGCGAGGGCCGTGTGGAAGGCGTGCGCGCGCGTTGCGGGGAGCATTCCAGGTGGTGCCTGCCCTTGGCCCCCTGGTCGCACGGGGCGCCAGGCCTGTCCCTGGCTTTGACCAGGGGGGCATGCTTGACCAGGGAACTGATGAACTGATGCCCTGTCGGGAACTGATGCCTTGGGCGGGGAAGCCTGCCCCTGGCGTTGACCAGGGGGTGGCTTCTGGATCGCCCGCCTGCGTGGCAGTTTTCTGGTTGCCATGTTCGTTCCTCACACGCCTGTCCCTGCCTGCCCCCTGGGTTTGACCAGGGGGTGCCCCGTGCGACCAGGGGGCGCCCCCCTGGATTCCCGCTCAACGCACGGCGGGCGTGTGTCCCAGGAGTCGCCGCACGTGATCGCGATTGTTCTTTGCCTCTTCCAGGGATGGGTCCAGCGACAGCGCCTGTTCAAAACTCCGCAGTGCCTCATCGTATCGTTTCAGATGGAAGAACGCGATGCCCATGCCGGAATAGACCTTGGCAAATCCGGGCTCGATCGCGATCAGGGTTTGGAACAGTGTGAGTGCCTCTTCGTACCGTTGCTGCTGGATCCGCAAGGCGCCAAACCGGTTGAGCACGTCCGGGACGTGCGGATTGATCTCCAACGCGCGCTGGTAGTGTGTCGCGGCCTCATCGAGCCGTCCCATCTCCTCGGCGATGATGCCCATGGTCATCGGAATCTCGGTGGATTCGGGGCTTTGCTCCTGGCCGGTCCGCAAGGCGGCCAGCGCGTCTTCCAAACGGCCCTGTTGGCGATAGTCCAGTGCACGGCGGTAGTGGACATCCGCCTTTTGACGATTGTGATACTGATCAATCTCCCCAAGAATCGATGCCAGTTGCTCACGGGCCGTCCCCAGTTTCCGACGGGATGGATCTAATGCCAGCGCCCGTTCAAGACTGCGGAGCGCTTCACCGGGCCGGTTCAGCCAGGCCAGGGCGAAACCCATACCGGTATGGGCATCGACATAGTTGCGGTCTATCTTGATCACGTTTCGGTACAGTTCGAGACTTTCTTCGTAACGCTCCACTCTGGTCAGCAGCAGGGCGAGGTTGTTCATGGCGTTCTTGTAACGCGGTTTGACCTGAAGGGCCAGGCGGTACTGCTCCTCGGCCTGGTCATACTGCTTCAGGTTTTCAAAGGCGACGCCCATGTTGGTACGGATCGCAGGGATGTCCGGGGCGCTCGCATCCAGAGCATGGCGGTAGGCGTCGAGCGCGTCTTCGTCGCGCCCTTCGTCTTTGAGCCAGTTGCCGAAATTGTAGTAGGCCGATCGTGCCCGCGGATTGAAGGACGTAATGTGCCCGAAATACTTGCCCTCATTCTGGTAGATGCCGGCCTGTTGCCAGGAGATCACCCCCAGCACTCCCAGCATCACGGCCACAGCGACGGCCGACGCCACCGTGATGGCCATGGCCTGTACGCCCGTCCCCTGGCCAGGCTTCCACGCGCCCGACAACCGATTCACGCCGTGGGCCACAGCACCGACCAGGGTCACGATGATCCCGATCCCCGCCAGGTACTGATAGCGATCCGCAACGAAGGCGAACTGCATGTAGCCGTAGTCCACGAACCCGAGCGTCGGCGACAGCGTGACCGAAAAGAACAGCACGCCGGCCAACGGTCCCCGGCCGATCCTGCGCCGGTAGACCCACAGCGCCACCAGCACACCCACAGTGGCCACAACATATCCCCAGGCCAGCGGGTTGTCTGCGCTGACATCCCAGTGCGGGTAAATGACGGCCAACTCCGTCGGCCACACCAGTTTGCCGACATAAAACCACAAGGCATGGACCGCAATCAGCACCCGCTCAATCGACGAATACTCCAGGGTCACATCCTCAAGGTCCTTGTAGGACAACCAGTCGATCACGGTGACCCCCAGACCCAACGCCAGGAATGGCAGCACCTGCCTGATGTTGGCCCCGGTCACGCGACCCTGGGTCCACCAGTGCCAGATCAGCAGTGACACGGGCAGGGTCAGCACGATGGATTTGCTCAACAGACCCATCCCGAACAGCACCAGCGCCCCTATATAGCGTCCCCGCCGCCCATCCTCCACGAAGCGGATGTAGGTCAGCACAGTGGCCATGTAGAACAGACCCGCCAGCAGATCCTTGCGCCCGATCACCCACACCACAGGCTCCACATGCACCGGGTGCACCGCGAACACGGCCGCGGCGACCCAGGCACCCGGAACCGCCAGCCGACGCAGCAGGCGCCACAGCAGCAGCGTGACGGCCGAGTGCAGCAGCAGGTTGACGATGTGATAGCCGGCCGTGGCGAATCCCCACAGTTTATGTTCCAGCCAGAAGGTCGTGTACAGCACCGGCCAGTAATGCCCCTCGTAGTGCTTGAGGGCACGGGGATCAAACCAGATCTGCAGGAGGCCGGACAGGCGCTGAACCGGCTTGGTTTCCGTGAACGCGCGGTCGTCCCATATGAAACCGGCTGTGGTGGCGGGGAAGTAACTGATGCCTACTGCCAGGCACAGCGCCAACATGGCGAGTGCGTCAGGGAAGGCACCCGTGTGCGTGGAAAGCAGTGCTCCGAGTGGTGAGTGTCCACCGGACGTTGTCCCGCTCCGGGATGCCATCTCCTGCCCGGACGCTGTCGGTTTCTGTGTCCCCTGCTCGCGGCGGGTGTTATGCCTGGGTTTTCTGGTGGCCATGCCAGGTGACCTGTTCACTCAAGCCTGCCCCTGGCGCCCCGTGCGACCAGGGGTCAGTCGGTTGTTGCCGACGCATCATGATCAGACCGCTTCGGACCCTGTGTGCGAGGGTCTTTCGGTGTGACGGTGCGGTGCCGTCCGGGCTTTCTGGTGGCTGTCGTGGGGTGCGATTATAACAGAACAGCGTGCAACTGATGCCCTGCCCCAGGCACAATATGACAAGCCTTGGCTTATCGTGGAGCGATGAGACCGGGTTGCCTTCGGTGTCCCGGTAAGGCAGAAGCGGGGAAAAAGGAACCGGCATGGTTGTCCGGACTGTCCATGAACGTCTATCCGACGGCTTCGTGGCCTCGATCCTGTCCATGCCTGCCCCTGGCGCCCCGTGCGACCAGGGGACAGACCACCGAAGGCCCATGGGCTCTTCATTGGGCCATCCGGAGTCTAGTGACCTTCCTTCACAAGGTTTTTATTCCACGCCGGGATTTCCACCAGCATGTTGGTGGACCCATCCGGGACGCACTGGCAGGCCAGGCGTGATTGCAGTGTGATGGCGGGGGCTTCATCCAGCTGGTCCAGTTCGTCGTCCGTTGCTTCGTTGCAGGAATCCAATCCCTCTTTCACAATGACGTGACAGGTCGAACAGGCACAGACCCCGCCACAGGCATGCTCGAGGTCGATCCCCGCTCCTATTGCAATGTCCAACACGCTGCCGGGCTGGCCGGTTTCTCCATAGGGAATGTCCCCAGGGTCAACATTCACGGTCTGCGTGCCGTCCGGGGTCAGGAACGTCATGGTAAAAGGTACGGTGGCCTTGCGCGTGACGCTTGCTTCAATGTAGGGGTTACTGCCGCCCATGAGACACTCCTTCCATACTGCACCGGTCTGCTGGAACGAACCCGTATCGTTGTATTTTCAATGCCATACCCAATCCCTCCCTTCGCCGAAGCGATGGTCCGTATAGCGGACTGTTTTAGTCTCCGACCAAAATACTCTTGACTAGATTCAAAAGTCAATGTAGCATTTCACCAATCAATTGAATCGGGGACCCAAAATCCGTAATTGGAGTGTGAGCCATGCTGAAGTTTTCGAAAAAAGCTGATTATGCATTACTGGCTCTTCAGTATATGGCGATGGTGCAATATGGCATCAATGCCGTTCCCCGTGTGGTGAATACCAAGGAAATCGCCGAAGAACATAATATCCCGTTGGAGTTATTGGCGAAAGTACTTCAGACGCTGGCCAGGCATCAATTGATCGAAAGCCACCACAATGGTCCCAAGGGGGGATACGTGCTGGGTCGGGAACCCAAAGATATTACCATCGCTCAGGTCCTCGAATCCATCGAGGGGCCGTTGGGATTGACGGATTGTTCTCAGGAAAAATATCAGTCAACGTGTGATCAGATGGCTCGTTGCAATATCCGCACCCCACTCTTGAAAATTCAGGACAGCGTGCTTCAGTTGCTCAACGGCATGTCCATCGAGGATATGATGGTTGATGAATCGCCATTTGTCATTATCGAGTCTGTCAAGCCGGAAGGAGTATCCTCATGAAATTACCTGTCTATATGGATAACCATTCGACCACGCCCTGCGATCCTCGCGTGGTGACGGCGATGCTGCCCTATTTCACTGAAAAATTCGGTAACGCGGCGAGCCGGAATCACGCCTTTGGCTGGGAAGCCGAAGAGGCTGTGGACCAGGCCCGCAAACACATTGCCAGGCTCCTCAATGCCGATGCCAAAGAAATTGTGTTCACGAGCGGAGCCACCGAGTCCGACAATCTGGCCCTGAAGGGCGTGGTCGAAATGTATAAGGAGAAAGGCGATCATATTATCACCTGCTCCACTGAACACCGCGCGATCATTGATTCGGCGAAGTCACTGGAGAAAAGAGGCATTCGGGTGACCTACTTGCCGGTTGATAAAACCGGCAGGGTGGATCCCGATGACGTGCGAAACGCGATCACCGACAAGACGATTTTGATTTCCATCATGTTGGCCAATAATGAAATCGGGACCATTCATCCGGTCAACGCCATTGGCAGCATTGCCAAGGAAAAGGGGGTGCTCTTTCACTGCGACGCGACGCAAGGCGTGGGGAAAATCCCGGTGGACGTGCAGGCGATGGGTGTTGATCTGATGTCGTTCACCGCCCATAAGCTCTACGGGCCCAAAGGCATCGGTGCGTTGTACGTGCGGCGGAAAGCTCCCCGGGTCCGCCTGGTGCCGATGATTGACGGTGGCGGGCATGAACGGGGTATGCGATCTGGCACGCTCCCGGTTCCCCTTGTTGTTGGTTTCGGGAAAGCCATCGAGCTGTGTGCGCAGGAAATGTCAACGGAGTCCGTTCGTATGCAGGGCCTTCGCGATCATCTTCAGGATGGTATCATGGGGGCTCTGGAAGAAGTCTATCTTAACGGACACCCGACGGAGCGTCTCCCGGGGAACCTGAACGTCAGTTTTGCGTACGTCGAAGGGGAAGCCTTACTGATGGGGGTGAAGGAAATTGCGTTGTCGTCGGGGTCGGCCTGCACCTCGGCGACCCTCGAGCCGTCTTACGTCCTTCGTGCCCTGGGGGTAGGGTCGGATCTGGCACATTCGTCTATTCGATTCGGACTGGGGAGGTTTACGACGCGGGAGGAAGTGGACTATACCATTGATCGGATGGTGAAGGCGGTCAATCACCTTCGTGCCATGTCGCCCTTGTATGAAATGGCGAAGGAGGGGGTTGACCTGAAGTCGGTGCAATGGGCTGCTCACTAAGCCGAACATGACGGGGGGCATCCCGTGCAGACAGTATTGAAAGGGCGCAATTGCGCTGCGATTGCGGGAAATTTTTTTCTCAGGAGGGGAACATCATGGCGTACAGTGACAAGGTGATTGACCACTATAACAATCCGCGCAACGTGGGTTCGTTCAAGAAAGAAGAAGAGGGGGTGGGGACCGGCATCGTCGGAGCACCCGAATGCGGCGATGTGATGAAGCTGCAAATTAAAGTTGAGCAGGACACCATCGTCGATGCGAGATTCAAAACCTTTGGATGCGGGTCGGCGATTGCCAGTTCCAGTCTGGCGACTGAGTGGTTGAAAGGGAAAACGGTTCACGAAGCCGGAGGCATTAAAAACACCGATATTGTGCAGGAACTCAACCTGCCCCCGGTCAAAATTCACTGTTCCGTGTTGGCAGAGGATGCCATTAAGGCCGCGTTGAACGATTATCAGAAGAAAGCGGCTCATGAATCCGAGACCGAGAAAACGGCCACGTCGGCCGGTGCCTGATGACCGGGTTGACAGGCCTCAAGACAGGCGAGGAGAGACAACAGGATGAGCACGACACAAACCACGGCACCCCCACTCGTCACCTTGACGGCGGCGGCTGTTGCTGAAGTGAAGCGACTGATGAATGTGCAGGATATCACGGAAGGCGGCCTTCGTCTTGGCGTCAAAGGGGGCGGGTGTTCCGGTTTAAGTTATACGGTCAATTTTGACGACACAGTCGGCGAGTTTGACACGGTGTGCGCACAGGATGGCGTGAAAGTCATCGTGGATGCCAAAAGCGCCATTTATCTCGAAGGCATGCAGCTGGACTATCAGAAGGATATGGTCAGTGGAGGATTCCGGTTTCAGAATCCCAACGCGACGAAAACCTGTGGATGTGGGGAGTCCTTTTCCGCGTAAGACATTCGGTGTGACGGACATCATGAAGAATCGACTCGACGGGCATGGTGTCGTTCTGCCATGCCCGTTGTGCAAAGAGGAGAAATGAACGTGGACGCATCACAAACGACGGACTCCCCGGCCAGAGATGTGCACCGTGATCTGCCAATGGCCAGCAGTATGTGCTGGCATTGTCAATCTGAAGTGCCGGGCGAGTACTTTTGCAGTCGGTGCGTCAAAGTGCAGCCGCTTTCCAAAGAACTTGATTATTTCACCTGTCTGAACCTGCCTCGGACATTGAATCTTGACGACAAGGCACTTGAGGAAACCTTTTATGCCTTGAGCCGCACCTTTCATCCTGATTATTTTGCGACGAAGGATGAAAGTGAACAATCAATCAGTCTCGGCAACACGGCGTTGTTGAACGCGGCCTATCAAACGCTCAAGGACCCCATCCGGCGTGTGGAATATCTCATTCGGCTTGAAGCGGGGTCAGCCCGGACGGTTCAAACATCGCCGCCGGCTGATCTGTTGAATGAAATCCTGGAGATTCAGGAAGATATTGAGACATTGCGATCATTGTCACCGGAGGAGTCATCTGGACAACGACAGGCCTTGCACACCAAGTTGCGGGACGATCGTGGCATGCTTGCCGAGCGACAGGCCCGTCTGGAAGCGTGCCTGTCCGAACAGTGTCAGCGGTGGGATGACTTACAGGCTGACGCCGGTGAAGACGCACGCATTCGGGCGCAGAAGGACGAAGTGCTCAAAGACCTGCGGGAGCTTTTATCGCACAGGACGTACATCAGGAATACCGTGCATGATCTGGCGGAGATCGTGGGCTGATGCACGGGATGCCCCTGGAGTGCTCTCAGGAGTCATATGGCGATGATAATTGGTATTGATCTTGGAACGACCAATTCCCTGGTCGCGTACATGGATGGCGACCATTGTCGGGTTATTCCCGGGCCGGATGGCCGAGCCACAGTGCCCTCGATCGTGGGCTTTCTGGATAATGGCATGCTGGTGGGCGATCCCGCCAGAGAGCATCTCGTCCGTTCTCCTTCCCGGACGGTGTATTCCGTGAAACGCTTCATGGGTAAGGCGTTGGCTGACGTGGCCGACGAACTGAAATATTTCCCCTATACCTTGCAGGAAAAAGGCGGTGTGATCCGGATTCAGATCGGAGACACCCTGTACTCTCCGCCGCAAGTGTCTGCCACGATTCTCAAAGAACTCAAGCGTCGGGCGGAAGCGCATCTGGGCGAGGACATTACCAAGGCCGTGATTACCGTACCGGCCTATTTTAACGACAGCCAGCGACAAGCGACCAAAGACGCCGGCCGCATTGCCGGCCTGGATGTGTTGCGTATTCTCAACGAACCGACGGCGGCATCGTTGGCCTACGGGTTGCAACAGCGCACCCGGGGATTCATTGCCGTATACGACCTCGGTGGGGGCACCTTTGATATCTCCATTCTGAAACTCAAGGACGGGATCTTCGAGGTGCTGGCCACCAATGGCAATACGCATCTCGGAGGCGATGATTTTGACAGACGGATGGTTGAAGTCGTCGTACAGGACATGAACACGCGGCACGGGGTCAGGGTGGAGGAGTCTCAGGAACTGATGCAGACTATTCGTCTCGAAGCCGAGAAGACGAAAAGACGGTTGTCGGATGAACGGCAGGTGCACATGGCGATTTCCCTTTCCGATGGGAAAGGGATCTATGAACGCACGTGGTCGCGTGACGAATTCGAAGCCCTGATCGTGGATCTGGTCGAACAGACCATGGCCTCCTGCAGGCTGGCGATGAAGGATGCGGAGGTGGAACCAGGTCAGATTGACGAAGTGGTGCTCGTTGGCGGCAGTACCCGGATCCCGTTCATCCATGACCGTGTTCGGGCACTGTTTGGCAAGACGCCCCATTGTGATCTGAATCCCGATGAAGTGGTCGCGCTTGGTGCGGCGGTGCAGGCCGGCATTCTCGCCGGTGACAACAAAGACATGCTGCTGCTGGATGTGACCCCGCTGTCCCTGGGCATTGAAACCATGGGGGGCGTCATGAACGCCATCATTCGTCGGAATACCACTATTCCGACAAGTGCCAGGGAGATGTTCACGACCTCTGTGGAGGGCCAGACTTCCGTGGACATTCATATTCTGCAGGGCGAACGTGATCTGGTGAAAGACAATCGCAGCCTGGCGCGCTTTCAGCTCAAGGTCCCACCGTTGCCAGCCGGAGGGCCGCGCATTGAAGTGACGTTTCTGATTGATGCCAACGGGATGCTCAACGTCACCGCAGCTGATATCCGGACCGGCCAGTCGCAATCGGTAGTCGTCAAGCCTTCCTACGGGCTCACGGATGACGAGGTCGAGAACATGATTCGGGAATCTTTCCAGTTTGCGCAGCAGGATGTGCAGGCGCGTCAGGTGATTGAGGCGAGGGTCGAGGCTGAGTCTATCGTGACATCCACTGAGTTGGCGCTTCAGCGTGGCATGGACCTCATTGGACGGGAAGAAGTGCAGACGATTCAGCAGGCCGTTGCGGAACTCCGTGCCGCGAAGAACCAGAACGATCATCGTGTGATTCGGTCAAAGATTGCCGACGTGGAACATGTCACGCATCACCTGGCTGAAGTTCTGATGGATGCCACGCTCAAAGAAGCGCTCGAAAATAAAAAACTGTCCGAAGTGAGGGATTAAACGCGATGGCGCAGGAATTAACGTGGGAGATGGCCGAAGAAATCGGGATACGTCTCCATGAAGAGCATCCGGACATTGATCCGCTGACGGTCCGATTCACCGACCTGCATGCCTGGATTGTGGCCTGGCCGGAGTTCAAGGGTGACCCCGGGGATTCCAACGAAAACAAACTCGAAGCCATTCAAATGGCTTGGCATGAAGAATATCAGGACGCGCAATAGCGGAACGGTTGGACAGCCGGGCCGAGAGCGTGTCCATGACAGGCGTTCGAGAATGTGGAGGTGTGCGTTTGGACTGAAAATGGACATGCCCTGCTTCACTGGGCCGTTTGCAAACACGAAATACACGAATGAATGGCTCCATTGATGTCCCTCACCCGATCCCGTATCAGGGAAGCAAACGGTACCTTGCCCCGACGATTCTGCAATATATCCCCGCCACCATCTCCCGCCTGGTTGAACCATTTTCTGGTTCTGCTGCATTGTCGATTGCCGTAGCCGCACGTTGCAGGGCGGCTTCCTTCTGGATCAACGATGATCATACTCCGCTGATCGACTTATGGCGGGAAATCATTCATCGACCTGATAAACTGGCTCATCGATACGCGTTTCTCTGGAACGACCAGCTTGGCCGTGAACGCGAGTATTTCGATAAGGTGCGAGATCATTTTAACGCGACACATGATCCAGCTCACTTCCTGTACTTGCTGGCTCGTTGCGTGAAGGCTGCGATTCGGTACAACGCAAACGGTGAGTTTAACAACACACCGGATAATCGTCGCAGGGGGGCATGCCCGACAGCCATGCGTCGCCGGCTCTGTTCTACATCAGCACTGCTGCGAAGAAGAACCAAACTCACATCATGGGACTACAAGAAGGTGCTCAATGACTGCACGGAAGATGATCTCGTCTACATGGACCCGCCGTACCAGGGTGTCGGTGGAAATCGTGACCGGCGATATTTCCCCAGGATTGATCACGACGAATTCTGTAACGAGCTTGCAAAGCTGAACGCGCGACACATTAGGTTTGTCGTGTCATACGACGGACGCACAGGTACGAAAATTTACGGGAAACCTCTTCCTGATACCTTGCAGTCCACACATGTGGAAATGTGCGCGGGACGATCCACCCAAGCGACATTGTCAGGACGTCATGAGATGACCTATGAGTCGTTGTATCTGTCGCCAGCTCTTACGGCATCGATCAAGCGAGCCGGGCGTGCCAGGGCATGTCAGCTTGGGTTGTGGTGAAGTTTCTCGACGGTCACTGATTTCACACTTGGCTGCCTGTTGCCCAGGACGTAACTTTCCGCCCGTGCATATGACAGATTCGTGTACACACCGTCGCCCTTCCTGTCACATTTCGTCTTTATTGGATTGTCACATCCCAAACAGGCTGATCCTGCTCATAGAAATCCAGTGGATCGGCTGTGACACGTGTGGGGTGTTGGGGAGTGGTGCCTTCCGCAAAGCCTTCCGTCGTCGAGCCTGACATGGGTTCGCCGACAAAGGCACCTGTTGTGTGATCGGCCTCTGCAAACTGAATGTCCTCCGGAACCGGGAAGGTGCGCGGGGGGAGTGTTTTGAGCGCGCCGGCCATGAAATCCGTCCAGATAGGGAGCGCCGCGCGTGCTCCGTGCTCCTTCGTGCCGAGCGGTTTCGGGTTGTCAAATCCCACCCACACGCCTGCAACGAGATGCGGCGCGTATCCCACAAACCACGCGTCGCGGTAGCTGTTTGTGGTGCCAGTTTTGCCAGCCAGGGCATAGCCGATTGATCGCGCACCTCGCCCCGTGCCGTGTTGAATCACGTCCATCAGCATGTGGGTGACCAGATAGGCCGTTTTTCGGGATACCACTTGACGAGGTTCGAAGAGATGGTGGTCGAGCAGCTGTCCGTCCGAACCCCTGATCGTAGCAATGGTATAGGGTTTCAAGGCCAGACCGTTGTTGCCAAAGACCCCGTATGCAGAGGTCAGCTCCTGCAACGTTACTTCCGAGGTGCCGAGTGCTAAGGCAGGAACCGCCCTCAACAGGCTTTGAATGCCAAGGGAACGCGAGAGGTCAATGACCTCGTGTATGCCTGTTTGGTCCAACAGGTGAACCGTGGCCAAGTTTCTGGAATGGCGCAGGGCTTCCCGCAGGGTGATGAGGCCAAAAAAGCGTTTTTCGTAGTTTTCCGGTTTCCAGACGTTCCCCGCCGCTGGGTCGGGATACACCACTGGCGCGTCGAGAATGACCGAGTCGGGTGTCATGCCTTGCCTGATGGCCGTGGCGTAAATCATCGGTTTAAATGCGGACCCGGGTTGACGGGTGGACCTGACACGATTGAACGGACTCCGTTCAAACTTGTATCCCCCAACCATCGCGCGAATCGCGCCGTTCCTGGGATCAATCGCAATCAGTGCTCCCTGGACAATGGGGGTCTGGTCCAGACGGAAACGGGCCCTTGAGCCTTCTTGCAATTTCAACGAGACCTCAATCACGTCTCCCGGGCGGACCACCTGCGCGGCCGACGTCAGGGGAATCTCCGTTGCCTCGGTCACCGATGCGTCTTCGGTGCTTCGAGTGTTGGCCCAGTGCATATCTTCGAGGGCAATGGTGCCGAGTACGTTCTGCGCGACGACGGTTGCTTCCTTTTCGGATACCTCGACCACCGTGCCTTCAAAGATTTCCCCTGACCCCGGGAGGGTAGCGGGAGGCCCTTCCGGGCGCGTTGCCGGCGGGTTCTCGTGACGGAGCGGTCCACGCCAGCCCTGTCGTTTATCGAGTTCGCGCAGCCCCTTCCGGATGGCTTGCTCGGCCAGGCGTTGCATTGGAATATTCAGTGTGGTCGACACTTGCAGGCCCCCTTTATTGACCATCGCCTTGCCGTACATCTTGACCAGGTGCTCACGGACGTCTTCCAGAAAATACGGGGCTATGTGTTCGGGGGGCTGATGTTGACGAAAGGACAGCTCCACCTTGGCCGTCTCCCTGGACAGCGTTTCCGAAATAAAACCGGCCTGGGCCATCCGTTCCAGGACGTGTCGTTGGCGTTTCTTCCAGCGGGTGTCGTTTGGGTCGGGTGAATAGGCACTCGGGGCCTTTGGCAGGCCGGCGAGGAATGCCGATTCGGCCAGATTTAATTCGGCCAACTCTTTGCCGAAATAGGTCGACGCTGCCGTACCCACCCCGTAGGCACCACGGCCAAAGTAAATCTGGTTGAGATATATCTCCAGAATTTGTTTTTTCTCAAGAAAAAACTCGATTCTCAGTGCAAGAATGAGTTCCCGAATTTTGCGCTGTATGGTTCGTTCCGGGGTTAAAAACAGGGATCGTGCCAGTTGCTGGGTAATCGTGCTTGCACCCTGAAATCTTCCCCCGTGCATGATGCGCTTGATATTGATCCATGCGGCTCGGACAATACCCAGGATGTCCAGTCCCGGATGTTCGAAAAACCGTGTATCTTCAACGGCAATCACGGCGTTAATGACATGCCGGGGAATTTTCTCGTAGGGGGTCACCACTCTGCGTTCCTCGTAGAACTGCCCCATAACCTGGCCATTGTCCGCGTACACCTTTGTAATCAGGCTCGGCTGGTAAGTGTCCTGGAGATAGGCGACCGAATGAAGGTCGGTGGTGTACCAGGCCAGAGCCATGATGCCTCCGATTGCCAGCACGACTACACCGATGGCAGCCCACAGGAGGTATGTTTTCAGACGGCGGGTGCCGGAAGGTCTATGCTGATGATAGCGAAACGGGAGCATGGGAAAAGGCTGGAATGGCCAGGGGATACGCGTGGTGTCTCGTGGCTCTGCCGTATATCTACGATACTCGCCGGCTGGACGAAAGACAAGATATGTCCATCCGGGTTCATGCCGGTTTCCAGCATGAGATCCCAATCCGTTGTCGAGAACAGCTTGTGGGAATGGTCATGGCTGTCCCAGCCTGTGTGGAAACGGTGGGCGTGGTTGACAGGCTTTTATAGGCCATGCTACGAAAGAACGCCGCTGCAAGCAGGGAAGGAGATCTTCCCGCCGCTTTGTCTTTCCCCCATTCTTTTCAGAAGGAGGTTGTTGCATGTCTGATGTTGCTTCAGAAATAAAGGTTGGAGACGTTGCCCCGGATTTTACCCTGAAAGATCAGGATCAACGTGACGTCACCCTCAGTTCGTTTAAGGGCAGAAAGAACGTTGTGCTTGCCTTCTATCCCCTGGACTGGAGCCCTGTCTGTACGGGTGAAAATAAATGTTTAACGGATGATTTCCCGAGCTTTTCAGATGCCAGTGCCGAGGTCTTTGGTGTGAGCACGGACAGTTTTTTCTCGCACAAGGCCTGGGCAGACTCACTTGGGCTGAAACATGCCTTGTTGGCCGATATCCACCGCACGGTCTGCAAAGCCTATGGATTGTATTTCGCGGACCTCAATTGCTCAAAGCGCGCGACGGTGATTGTGGATAAAGCAGGCAAGGTGGCCTATGTCAAGGTGCAGGAAATCAAAACGGCTCGGGATGACAAGGAAATTCTGGCAGCCCTGAAAGCATTGAACTGATGACAGCATCTGGCAGCCGGGGGTGAATCCCCGGCTGCTGACGGCTGCTTGGAGAGGAGCACACGGAACATGTCTGGAAGCGTGGAAGACGTCACTGACGAGAATTATGAAGCATTTAAGAATGCTCGCGCGGCGGTGATTGTCTATGGTATTGCTTCCTGCGAACCCTGTGCGGCGTATGATCCCATCGTAGCCGATGTCGCCCGGCGGTTTCCCCATGTTCAAATGGGGAAGGCTAAAATGCATGTGCCCGGCCGATGCCGGGACATAAAGAAGCAGCACAATTTTGAAACGTATCCCACCACGCATCTCTACGCCCGAGGTACGTTACTGCTGGCTCGTGAAGGCAAGATAGAAGAACATGCCCTGATCACACTCATGCAGGACTACTTCTCCCCTGGTACTTCCCCATCCCCTGCCGGTCACGACCAGACGGCTGCGTCACCGAAGGACGTTTGAATACTCCAGAGTCAGTGCGTGTCGGTCCCTGAGCTTGAGTTGCGCGAGGCGTTCACCCGCAACATCGGCCAGCATGGGCCACAGGGTTCTGGCCACGGTTAACAAGGTCATCGGTTGCGGAGCGCATGGCGGGTGTGGAGAAAGGTTCGTTGCTGGAAAGTGTTCAAGAACCCGAGTTGTGACACCGTCGTCCAGCGTCGCAATGTCCATCACGCGACCTGTCACGGGGTCAATGGGGCCCCGCACGGTGACGTCAAGAGAAAGTGGCCATGTTTCAAGATGGGACGAAACAGTAGGGCGGTGGACGACCAGGTCATACCGACGGGTCACACGTGCTTCAACGGGTTCCGCATTGTCCGGTGATCCGGATGATCCCTCCGGGGTACGGAGTTCTGCCCACAGGTCATCTCCCTCGCAAAGACAGATTGATGCGATGTCCCTGGTCTCGGGCCGCGCACGAAATTTCCTCCACAACACCAGGGCAAGATTTTCCGTGGTGGGCAGAAACTGTGAAAAGTAGGGCGTATCGAGATTGAGATGCTTGTGGTCGAATTCTTCGAGCACGTCCGTCACGACCTGCTTGAGGTCGTACAAATTCATAATCATGCCCGTGACGGGATCAACACGTCCACCGAGCGTCACATCAAGGAGATAGTTATGCCCGTGCTCCTGCGAACAGGGGCCAAAGACCTCGTGATTGCGGGCTGCATCCCAGTCGGTTTTTCTATACCGGTGGGACGCAGAAAACTCTATGCGTTTTGTAAGAGTGGATCGCACCATGCTCAGGGCAGGCAATCAGGTTTGGATGAAAACGGCCAGGACCCCCACGTCGATGCAAAGCGGGAACCCTGGCCGTTTTCGAGGGATCTGAACAGGATCAGGTGCTGAAGGAGCTACCGCACCCGCATGTGCTCTTTGCCTGTGGGTTTTTAATCGCGAATCCGGAGCCTTGCAGGCTATCCACATAATCCACTTCCGCCCCGTTCAGCATGGGGGCACTTTGCGAATCTACAATGACTTTGACCGGACCTTTTTCAATCACGGTGTCATCTTCATCCATTTTGGATTCAAAGGACATCCCGTATTGATAACCGCTGCATCCGCCGCCTTTGACATAGATCCGCAATCCAACGACGTCTTCTTCTTCCTCGGTTATCAATTCCCTGATTTTCTCTTCGGCCACTGGGCTGATGGTAATCATACATCCCTCCGCTTCATATTATTGCCGTGGAACACGTGGCACGTTTTCCCCCACTGTTTGAGGAACACCTTCCTTCGGCGGGTATGATACCCACCATCCTGAGATATTGTCAATCCTGGGAGGTCAGGCTTCTGTCACAGACCAGTCGCAAGACCGACAATCAGGCCTGCAGGTCTTTCAGCCATTCTTCCCGCATGGGACAGGGGACATTTGCCTCTGCCCTGTGGTTCTTATGCGTGATCGTCATGCGGACAGGAAACCGGTCATCTTGCAGTGCCTCCCGAAACGACGGGGGAACTTTCACCCTGACAAAATGGACCGCACTCACTTTGCCCTCCTTGCTGTGGCCGGCTTCGAACTCGGCAAAAATGGTTTGATGCTGAACCGTGATCCCCAGTGTGTCGGCCCGGTCGAAGTCCTGAAATGAATCTAAAATGTCTTTCATGCGGGCCTCGTTTGTAATGGCAATCATCAGGGTGGCACTCAGTTCGCCGGTTTGTGGGAGCAGGGCGTTGTACACGTCCAGCTCTTCCTGAATTTTCGATGGCTCCACAAGGTGTTCGGCTCGCATCATTTCCTGAATTTGAAAATGCAGCGTCTGCCGATTCTCGAAAACCAGGGTGACGAGAGGGCCAATGTCAATCCGGCGACGTTTCTTGAGGGCAATGATCTCTTGCCTGATGTGCACGCGTTGACGTTCATAGTCTGCAAGAGACAGGAGATCGGCCTGGGTGAGACGGTTCATGTCATGAGGGGAGTTGATAGGCGTCGTGAATAATTTGAATGGGATGCAGGGTCGCAGGCCTGTGCGTTGATGGCCTTGCTCCGGCCTGGTCGAGCTGAAGTGCTGCCAGCGGGCAGTCCGATGCCACGAGATCCGGTTCGCAATCGGCAATGGGTCGGACAGCCTTCTTTGCGATGGTCATGGAAAGATCGAAAAACTCGACTGTGGCCCCCCACGAGCCGTCGTGGCCGGAACACCGTTCGATCAGCTCGACATGGGCGCCGGTCAGTTCCATGAGTTCTTTGGACTTGAAGCCGATATTCTGATCGCGCAAATGACATGGAACCTGGTAAGCGATGCGTTGTCCAGTCTGCGTGAAATCCAACGCCAGCGCGCCGGCTTTGTGGAGCCGCATCAGATATTCACAGATATCGAACGTCCGTTCCGCCAGGGTGGTCATGTCTGGCGTCGGCTTCAGATACGGATATTCCCGTTTCAACATCAGACTGCAGCTGGGCGTTGGTACGACGAGGTCGTAGCCCTGTTCAAGATACGGCAGAAACAGCTGGACATGGCGTGTGGCGGTCTGTGCCATGGTATCGGTATCGCCGAGAGAAAAGGACGGCATGCCGCAGCAGTGTTGTCCTTCGGGCACCACGACCTCTGCGCCGTTCTTCGCGAGGACACGAACCGTAGCTTTCCCGATTTCGGTGGCTTGATAGTTCACCAGACAGCCCGGGAACAGCACGACCTTGTGTCGGAGGGAACGTGGTTGAAGCGATGGGCCGTGTTTACGCCACCATGCGGGAAAATGTTCTTTGGCAAAGGGCAGTACATGCCGGTCCCGGTGCAGGCCGGTGATTTTTTCCAGCAGTGTCCGTACCCATGGTGTTGCGAGTGCCCGGTTGGTCAGCGGGGCCGTCATGCTTCCCAGTGTGCCAATCAGGTCAGTGTTGGCAAACAGGCGATCACGCCAGGACATACCCTGTTCCCTGGCGCGTTGCTTTTTCCACGCGGCCATGAGACGGGGGAAGTCAATGCCGTAGGCATGGGGCGGGGTGTAGGGACAGTGATTGTAACAGAGCTTGCAGTAATAACACGCCTTTTCGACCTGCTCATAATCTGTCGCGTTCAGCTGGGAGACATCGCTCTCGTATTCGTCAATGCGGTCCAGCAGTGTGGTAAAGGAGGGGCAGAGATTGAAACAACGGCGACAGCCTTCGCAGACATCGAACACGCGCTGACTGTCCTGTTCGAGATGCGCTCGAGTCCAGTCAGGGGAGATGAGGTCTATGCCTTGCAACGACGATTCCAAGCGTCTCCGGAACAGCACGCGAAGCGAAATCTTTGAAGGCCATCGCTCCGTCTGATGCGTGTGCCAGGCGAGTTACACGTTTTGCAACGTGTCCAGTCCTTTGGTGAAACGGTTAGCGTGGGAGCGCTCCGCTTTGGCCAACGTCTCAAACCATTCCGCCAGCTCTTCAAAGCCTTCATCTCGCGCGGTTTTGGCCATACCCGGGTACATCTGTGTGTACTCGTAGGTTTCCCCTTCAATGGCTGCCTTGAGATTCAGTTCGGTGTCGCCGATGGGTTGATCTGTGGCGGGATCTCCGACGTCCTTGAGAAAATCCAAATGGCCAAAGGCATGGCCGGTTTCCGCTTCTGACGTATCACGGAACAATCCGCCAATGTCGGTATAGCCTTCAATGTCGGCCCGGCGTGCAAAATACAGATACCGCCGGTTCGCCTGGGATTCTCCGGCGAAGGCCGCTTTGAGATTATCATGACTTTTCGTTCCCTTGAGACTCTTGCTCATCCTGTCCTCCTCTGTTGCGGTGTGGTGAAAGCCAGTATGGTCGACGACATGACTCAGGCTGCCGATGCCTGACATGTTCGGTGGTGCACGCCCGTGCCAACGTCTGGCGCACACCTGAATGTCTAACGAAATCTTCGTACGTTGAACGAGACGATCCAGAGACGGGCTCGCAATGTAACAGTACGGCTTTCTTGCGTCAATGCCATGCACGTCGAGGGGATCACGGGGCCGGGTGACACGGATGAGGAAGGCACGGTGTGCGCGAGAAAGAGGGGCCACGGGGAAGAGCCGGTGGAGGATGGGCGCTTTCCCGGAAACAGCCGGCGATTAAAAAAGATTAGAGGCGTGGCCGGACGATGCCATGAAGAACAACATGGGAATGGACAGCATCGTGTTGGTGCGTGAAGCCATGAGGGCGACCCGGGCGGATTGTTTCTTTTCGTCAGCCGTCGCCTCTTTGAGGCCCAGTACCTTTTTCTGATTAGGCCAGATAATGCCCCAGACATTCACGAGCATGATGGTCCCAAGCCATGCCCCCATGCCAATGATTGCATGTTCTCCCTGGAGGGCAAAGGCCGAACCCAGTCTGCCCTGGTTCATCAGGAGCATGGCGCCAAACAGCCACGTGGCCAGGGCACCCCACCGGAACCACCAGAGCGCGTTCGGCACGAGATGTTGAAAGGCCTGTGCTTTCGTTTCCGGTGTGACCTTCCCGAGAAACGGCACTTGGATAAAATTAAAGTAATACAGAATGCCGATCCATGTGATACCTGCCAGATAATGTCCCCAGGCTAACAGGGTTTCCATTGTGCTATCCTCTTTTTGTTGAAGAATGCGAGTCAGTGGGAAACATCCGGGAAAACCTAGACAAGCGTTTTCACCACGAAATACAGCACGATGGTCAGTACGAATCCCGCGGTGATCGTTCCAGGGATCGAGTCGAGCGGATTCATAACACCTCCTGCGTGCGTGAGCGGCTCCACGCGTTGTTGTGCGTCACTGTTCCGAAGCCCTGTCGTCGGTGACGAGGGGAAAACACTCGCCCCGACAGAGGCAGGACAGTATACTATTCAATGGGAGACCGCAAGTATCTGTGCCTGTTCAGCACATGGCACTCAGGAAATGGGTCTTCATCATCAACTCATGCGGATTATACGACATCATTCCATTTCTGAACGTATGCTGTCACTCGAGGTATGTTCCTTTGGGCGTCAACAGAAACAACTCCCGCATACCATCCTTCAACACCAGACGGTCCTCAATGGTAAACCATTTCCCAACCTCGGTCTCAAAAACAGGCAGCGTGTAATCACCATACTCCTCCGTCTTATTCACCACCAACGCCCGAAACATCGTATCCTTTCTCCCGACCCATTCCAGCACCACCGTCGCGCGTAAACTCGCCAGCCATTCTATCACCATCGCCAGCGGCACATTGGCGCTGACGCGCAAGTGATGGAGCAACGCCAGACAAATCACAAAGTCAGGCTTGCTGCGCTGCACGAACGCCGGGCGCTCGGCGCAAGCCCAGCCTTGCGACGGGGAAGGGTTGGCGACGTCCAGCAGCAACGGCGTGATGTTGTCGACGCCCTCGTTGTGCAGCGAACGGTATAATGCTTCGATGGAATCGTGGTCGGTATCCGCGGCAATGACATGGTGTGCATGCGATGCAACGATACGTGCGAACTCGCCGGTGTTGGCGCCCAGATCCCATGCCAGGTGCGGGCAGAGGGCGGCGGCGTGACGGTCAATGAAGTTTTTCTTTTTCGCGTAACTGTCCGCATCATAGGAATGCGTCCGGGTGTACTGTGACCAGTGTCCGGTGTGGGCATTGCGGTGGTGTAAGGTGCGAATTAATCGCGACAGACTGTCGACCAACGCGCGCAATGCAATTGCAGGTTGGCCGCGTGTGGTGTTGGTCTCGCTCACTGTATCTACACCACGCCTCAATGCCCGGCGCTCCGCGTATGCAGGGAACCAGACATGCGACAACACGCCGCGCTTGAAGACACGCATGCCATAAAAATATTTCGCGGCATCCAACGGTGCGATGCCGCCTGGGCATGCGCGCAACAGCGCATGAAAGGCGATGTTGCAATGTGCATCCAGCAGCAGTGGTACAAGAAACTCCGCGCTGAATTGTCGGTAGCCGCGCCAGTAATCGAATTCACCGCGTGGCTGGAAAGAAGGGATGTCGATGAAAACCGGGCGTATGCCGTTGAACTGGATGTTGTACGGCGTGGCGTCTTTGAGCAGGTAATGGTTCTCGAGGGCCTGTTGAAACAGATCGAGCGTGAGTAGCGCAGCATCTTTCAACATCGAGAAGCACCACTCATACGGCATCGTCAGAAACGGCACCGGCGCATGTTCTAAAACCGTGTGCCAGTGTGGTGTCAGCGGTGCGGCGATGGGTTCATTGGTGACGTCGGTGGTGGCGACAATAGATTGCTTGCGAATCCACGTTTGAAAGAACGGTGCGGCGAGGAGTTTTGTCGCCACTGCCCCGGCGTTCGCGTCCAACCCGCGCAGGATGTGTGTGACGTTGTTGTCGTCCGTAACACGATAGACGCGGCCGGACGGGTCTTTGAATGAGCCGGGGTCGGGGGTGATCATTTGGGATAGAGAGAACGGTTGCGCACCCCGCACGGTATGCGCCGTTCGCGTTGCTGTTGACGATGACGGCGCGTTGCAATGGGGGGGCGTTCAACCATGCTCCGCACTCGGTGGTGGGCTGCTCACGGTGCACTGCACTGCCCGGTGAACGGATATTGATCACGACACGGCAAGCAGAACTTTGGCACTGTGCGGGGTGTGCGTGCGGAGCGTGCAGGTGCGTTCCCTGTTCACGACTTCTCGTCGATATCCTGCGTTTCTTCCACTGGCGGCTTGCGTGTGATCCAGAGTTTAATCCGCGCAAGATATTGCCGTACAACATACCCCATTGCTGCCATTGCACCGAGAAGGGAGGTCACCAGAAACCCTGTCATCCCGGGATCGACATAGGCATGTGCCGATGTCGGCAACAACACCAACACAATGGCCCAATACCAAACTTTAAGTTTCATACACAAACCTCTCAAACGAAGTCCGGCCATCACCGGCTATACCCATCATTCTGTTCGCTTTCGCTCGTGGCCGCACCAACGGGCCCTGCCCGCCGGAAACAGTGCGCAAGATCGCATGCACGGTGTCGAGGATCGTTATATACCCCTTCTCACTGGCGGTGTCCAACTCTTTGGCACAAGCCCGGGGTGGATACATCGCGCCGAGTGCGCCGAAGGCGGTTAGTGCCGAACGGCCGATCGCATTGTGCAGCATACCATGGTCGCCGAATAAGAACACGATGGCACTTGGGTCGTTGTGCTCGATGTGGTCGATGACGTTGTTGACAACATTCGCTGCGGTGGCCATTCGCGGGATGATGTTTTTGCCGTAGGCGGCGATGTGTTGCGGGTTGTCGAAGCGGTCGTTGTTTGGAAAATGCCCGGGCAGATATAGATACGACAAGAAAAATTGCGGCGTGCTTTTGTCGAGCGCATGAACATGATGCACCATAAACTCCGCCTGCTCCCTGCCGGCGTCGTTGCCGAATTGCATGGCACTGTGCGAGCGGTCTGTCTGCGTCGCCTTGCAGTGGCCCCAGAACGGCAGCGGCGAAGCGTCGGCGTTGATTTTGTCGCATACCAAGTACTTCTCACTCAACACATGATAGTTGTCGAGATACCTGTCGCGCGGATAGCCCATGTGTGTGTCGGGGACGACTGTGCTGATGGTATACCCGTTGTGTTTGAAGATGTCAAACAATGGACTCGGGCGCGCGCCGCGGAACATGTGCAAGTCCCAGCCGGGCCTGGTGTTATACAATGCCATACCGCGTTCCCAAATCTCTTCATCGAGGCACAGCATGATGTCGAACGATTCACGCGAGAACATGCAGTTGGAAAAGAAATTCGGCAGGCGGCGGAATTTTCTGTCCACCAATGTGTGCAGTTCGGTGTCATTGATCCCTACATACCGCTGGAACAACGAGCGCGGCGCGAGGCCGTCGAAGGACAGGAAATAGATGTTCGGTTTTTCAGCAAACTGGAGATCGCGGATGTTGTCAAACAGCTGCGG
>RKSG01000107.1 GCA_007570995.1 Nitrospirales bacterium | reverse complement strand
GCCAGGGAACAATGGCAGCGGATGAAGCCGACACGCGGCATGAAAGCCATCGTCCTTGTCGTCGTGGGCATTCTGTTGTTCTCCCAGTCAGTGTTCAGAGTCGAGCCTGACGAAGAAGGCCTGGTGAAACGGTTTGGCGACGTGGTACGAACCGTCGGCTCAGGCCCCCACCTCAAAGTGCCCTTTCTGGAAACCGTCGTCACGCCCAAGGTCGAAAAACTCCACCGCATCGAAGTCGGATTTCGCACCAACCTCCGAGGCCGGACGCAAATCGTTCCACAGGAAGCCCTCATGCTGACCGGGGACATGAACATTCTCTCCGTCGAATTCATCGTCCAGTACAAAATCAGCAACGCCAAAGACTACCTGTACAACGTGGCCGGCATCGAGGAAACCATACGCAAGTCGGCGGAAGCTGCCATGCGGGAAGTGGTCGGCAAAAACAAAATTGACGAGGCATTAACCGTCGGCAAAGCTGCCATTCAGCAGTCCACGCAGGACCTCCTGCAAAACATCGTGGATGAGTATCAGGGCGGCGTGCAGATTGCCACCGTGCAGTTGCTGGACGTCAATCCTCCGCAGAAAGTGGCCAAGTTCTTCAAAGACGTCGCCAGCGCCAAAGAAGAACGGGAGCAGCTCATCAACCAGGCCCACGGGTACCGGAACGACATCATTCCGAAAGCCAAAGGCCAGGCGGCCCAGGACATCAACGAAGCGAAAGGATACTCCCAGGCCAGAATCGCCCGGGCCGAAGGTGAAGCGAATCACTTTCTGCAAACGCTTGAGGAATACAAAAAAGCCAAGACCATCATCTCAAAACGGGTCTACATCGAAACCATGGAAGACATCCTCTCGAAAGTGGACAAGATCATTCTCGATTCACAGGCCGCGGGTAACGTGTTGCCGTACCTGCCGCTGGACCGGATGAAAAAAGCCCCCGGGAAAACCCGCAACACGCCGAGCGCCTCCTGATGAAAAAAAACATCCTCATCGGCATCGTCGCAGTCATCGGCCTGCTGTTCGCGCTGGGGGCCTCGCCGTTCTTCGTGCTCGATTTAACCCAAACCGCCATTGTGGTTCAGCTCGGCAAGCCCAAGCGGACCGTGACGGAGCCGGGACTGAAATTCAAAATTCCCTTTGTCCAGGAAGTACGATACTTCGACAAACGGCTTCTGGATTACGATGTCCTGGCCCGCGAAGTCATCACCCAGGACAAAAAAACCATTCTGATCGACAACTTCGCCAAATGGAAAATCGTTGATCCGCTGATGGTCTACAAGGCATTCCAGACCCAACGGGGAGCGCTTCAACGGTTGGACGACATTATCTACTCCGAGCTTCGCGTGGAACTCGGTCGTCACGAACTCCTGGAAATTGTCTCCGCCAACCGTCTGCTGATCATGTCCGAAGTGGCCAAACGATCCAACGCCAAAGCCTCGAAATACGGCCTGGAAGTGCTGGACGTTCGCATCAAACGCGCCGACCTGCCAGAGCAGAACGCCAAAGCCGTGTTTGATCGTATGCAGGCCGAACGCGAACGGATCGCCAAACAGTACAAAGCCGAAGGCGCAGAAGAAGCGCAGAAAATCCGGTCAGAAGCCGAAAAGGATCGGCAGATTCTATTAGCCGAAGCCTACAAAACCGCCCAGGAAATTCGAGGAGAAGGCGACGCCAAAGCCTACAAAATTTACGCCGACGCGTACCGCCAGGATGTGGGATTCTTTGAATTCATGCGTTCCATGGAAGCCTATCGGAAAACCTTCTCCGCCGACACGACCATGGTCCTCAGCCCCGACTCCGAATTTCTACGATTCCTCAAGAAACGCTGACCGGCCTTTGGCACGCTTCCATTGCCCGCCCTCACCCATAGGGAGAGGGAGGAAGAGGGGAAGCCCCCCCCAAGAGCACAGTCACACCACGCCCCATGGCTAATCCGGAACATTTCGACCGTGTCCTCCAAGGCATAGCGGTCTGGAACAAATTCAGACGGGTCCAGCCCGACGTCCAACCCGATCTCCGTGGAGCGGCCCTCTCCGGTTACGATTTCACGCAAATGGATTTTACCCGGTGCGACCTGACCGGAGCGGATCTGTCCGATGCCTATCTCCTCCGGGCCAATTTTGAAGAAGCCGATTTGACCGAAGCCATTCTCACGGAAGCAGACGCCATCGAGGCCAACCTGCTCAAAGCCACCCTCACCCGCGCCACACTCGTGATGGTAGATTTCAGCGGAGCGGGGCTGATACGTGCGGAGCTTGCGGGCGCGGATTTAACCAAAGCGAATCTCACTCGCGCCTCAATGCCCTGGGGCAATTTACGGGGATGCCGGTTAAGGCAAGCCAACTGCAAAATGGCCGACCTGCGGGAAGCCAACCTCACCGAAGCGGATCTGTCCGAAGCCAACCTGCAGGATGCCTCGCTCACCGGGGCCATTCTGCAAGGTGCCCGCTTACAGGATGCGACCAACCTGTCCATCGTGCACCTTGGCAAAACGAAGACCCTGTTCCAGACCACCCTCCCCCCCGACATTCAGGACGCGATGGCGAAACAGTACCCTCACCTGCTGACGCAGGATGTGCCACCACACAGCCCCAGGCTGGACACCTAGCCCTGCAACGGCGCCCCCCCCGCATGATGTTCATGCACGGCACCGCGCGCATGGCTTTTGCGGATGAGGACAAGTCGCCCCAGCAGATGATCGGGAGGACGAACAACAGGCTCCATCAAATCAACTCTCGGGCCAACGCCTTGCACAAGACGCAGACCATCGGATGTCTGCACAAAGCCTTTGGCTCTCAATGCACGCCGCGATTGAATTCGGTGGATAAGCACGTCAGGTTTGATCCCATGCTCCACAACACATTCCTCCGCCTCAAACGCCTCATGTGTATGTGACTCCTGCTGCGACTGACTGCGAACCCGGCGGGAAAGACTCCCGGGATCGGGCGGAAACAACGCCAGCGTACTGACATGAGCATTCACGGCCTGCACAATGGGGGTCCCCTCCGCCATGTGCTGTACCCGTGCCTGAACCGGATCACGTTGACCCGCATCAACGAGGTCAACCTTGTTCAGGATCAGCAAATCGGCCGACGACACCTGCTGCTCAAACGTCCCGTCCAGCTCCCGCCCATCCGCCACCTGTTCCGCATTCACCACCACAACCGAGAGACAGGCCCCTACCCATGCCACGACCGGTTCCCGCCAGAAATTCAGCAGGGTATCAAAAGGCAGCGCCACACCGGACGTTTCGACGACGACGCGATCCGGACGCACGTCCTCCCAGATCCGTTGCAAGGTGGTCACCAGGGCATCAGACAGCCTGCAACAGACGCAGCCCCCTTCCAGTTCGACATACTGTGACCCAGCCACCTGGTCGCCCAACAACGCCCGATCAATCCCCAGGTCGCCAAATTCATTGGAGACCACCGCCAGCCGTATCCCGTCAGCCTGTGCCTCCCGAAGCAGATGCCGCACGAGCGTGGTTTTCCCTGCGCCCAGAAATCCCGACACCACCAGCGCGGGAATGCCGCCTGCAGGAGCCGGCACAGCACCTCCCGCGGACGTATGCGCCTGCGAGGCGTGGGACGGCGGCACAGGAGCTCTGTTTTGAGATGCCATTACGACACTCCCCTGGCAGGTCGGCTCCGTCCCCGCCGTCCGGCACAGGGCGCGGAGCATGCCATCGTCAACACTCCGGCAACGTTCACCAGCAACACATGCCCACCATCCCGTTCTCGTTGACAACCATGCCCCCCCTCCACAAGAATGTCGCCGTGAAGACGCCACCGCCAGCATCGCCACCTTCGCCAAACGACACCCTGCCTGATCGCCAGTGCACGTGGTGCCGGATTCCAATGCACAAACGGCTTGTGGGAGATGGTCGCTTCATTCACTACACCTGCCCGCGGTGCGTGTTCCAACACACCAGCAAACGGCCCGCCTCATAAAGCACGACGCGCACAGGAGATCGTCATTCCTGCGGAAGCAGGAATCCAAGTGTTTGACAAGGTCCAGGAGCCAAAACCACGCCGTCCCGTAACACCAGGACGTGCGATCAAACCAGATGGACGATCTCGATGTCGCCTCGTGTCTCTTGCAGGTACTCCGCCACGAGTCGACGATGGCAGTGGTGGGGTTTGTCCTCACTGCAGAGCAGGCAGCCGTCGGCCAGCACGTCCTCGGGCACGGTCTGTTCAATACGACGCATGTGCATCAAGGCAAGGAATTCGCTCTCGTATTTCTCCCAGCCTCCCTTGTGCTTCTTATAGCCATCCAACATCTCTTTGGTCGGTGCCAGTTCAGGCAGATGCACGTAGTCAATGCCGCAAAGCTCGCGCAGGAAATACTCAAGATCCTGCCGCTTGGCGAAGCCTGCAAGCTGGGAGACATTGTTCAACCGCACATCCACGACGCGACGTGCTCCCCCTTCGCTGAGCTTCGTGAAGAACCCCTCCGCGGATTTTTTCGTGAACCCGATCGTGAACAGTCTCATTCCGACCGTGCCTCCGATTCACGGTGCAGGTGCGGCATGACATAAGCGATCTGAGCTTCCCGACGGTCACACGCATCCTCGATGAGTTGTTCCCGTGTAAGGAACAAATGTTCCTCCTGCGTTTCCGACGACTCCAGCAGGCGTGTCAGGGCCTCGGATTGCGTTTCCAGATGTCCATCCGCGTGAATATGAGACACCGCAACACCGCGGGCCATGAGCTGCCTGGCCACAAGCAGCGTGCGATGACAGTCAAGCGGTTCCTTCTCCGCACACAGCAACGCGACGCGGCGTTCCCGTGCTTCCTGAACGACGAAGTCAAGGCCTGACTGGAAGAGAGACGTCCCGGCAAGCCGGCGGTACTGGACGCGGCCATTTTCATAACACGAGAGGTCATCGGATCGTGCCCCGAGCTGCCGCCCCAGGAAATCATACCCGATGCCCCGTTCCTCCAACGCCCGACGCAACGAATCGCGATTGAACTGCGGCTGGCGTTGGCTGCGCGGCGACGATCGCACGTCGGAGACAGACTCCACGCCATGTGTCTCAAGCAGGCCCAGGAATTCCTCAATCGAATGGGTCGAGTGACCAATCGTCAAGACCGTCAGATCCGTCATCAGGGTTGCTCCTTGACACGATTCGGCGTGATGATGGCCGCAATGAGTTTGTAATAGAATCCATTAAGCGGTACGGCGGCGAGGCTCACGGTGACATAGCACGTGCCGATATCATGCCTGCCAAAATCGGCAGAATGCTTGATGACAGGATCCGTCACCGCGAGATTGTAGGAGATGCCTCGCCAGGTGAATTGTCCGCGGAATCTCTTCCCGGATTCGCCCATAGAGACCCACAGAACCATGTCTTCTACGCGAAGAAGGTAGAGAGAGCCGGTGAGATTCCGAACAGCATCAAGGCTCACGCGGTCGTTCATGTAGTCGTTTCTCCACAAGACTTCCGGATCATCCACCAACGCGCCGAGATCACTCCAGGCCAATCTTCGTATGTACTTCCAACGACGGTTGCTGTTGATCAGCCAGTTCTCGGACTGATGACCACGCGGAACCTTCTCCGTCACTGGAACTTCGATAATGTCCAGGACATTCGGTTCGTGCCTACCCCAGCACAGACGTTCGTTTCTGGAGAGTCCCTCCCCCGGCTTGCCGTTGACAGGCCGAATCCAGTTTTTATCACTGAGCTCCTTGCCCGCAATGCACCTGCCTGGCCTCATGTGTGAGTTCGCAAGACAGACGATGCGTTTCTCCGCCTCAGCCTGTTTCTTATGTTTTGCGTACCAGCGAAAGATTCCCCAATTCATCCCAGTTCACACAGGAGGCACCGTCTCAGTACAGCCAACCGCTGGAACAGGTGCCATCCCTGTCCAATCATGAGTCCAGTGAAACACAACGTCTGCACAGGAACGCCTGCAGATTCCAGACACGATGCCCCGCACCTGCCCGACAAACGTGCCCTCACCCCGCCCTTCTCCCAAGGGAAGGACATCCTAAAACAAGTTGGACACAATGCGCGTTCCCCCCACCCACGTCCCGCTGACACTCCCGATCGTCGGCAACACAAAGGCCAGAAACACCCGCAAAAGACGGTTCTGCCACCAGCGCAGCGGACGGCGATATCCTCGGCCACATTCTGAAATTCACGAACAAGCGGCGGCTGCATCCAGGCCTGCACAAAAGCCGTCACATACCCAATGCCGATCACCGGCGTCAGACTCGTGATCGGGGCACCAGCCACAGCCACCAGAATCGTGAACGGGTGCGCCCACGCCAGCACGGCCCCCACCCCGCTGGGTATGCCATTCGCGACAACCCAGAACAGGGCATTGTCACCCGCCGCCGCCGCCCCCTTCTGATACCCAATCAAGGCAATGGAGCCAACAATAACCGCCGGAATACACCACCCCACCCATTTCCACACAGGCGACACAGGAGGAATCACGTCCAGGACATCCAGATTGCCGTGCCGTTCACCCTGGAGAATGGACTTCATTCCCTCCACATGCCCGGCCCCCACCACAGAGACCACCGTCCTGCCTTCCGCCTGCAACGTCTTTTCCGCCAGATACCGGTCCCGTTCATCAATCAGAACCGTTTTCAGCGTCGGAACGGTCTCGCCCAGCTCCCGGATCATCTCCGACAACGCATCCTGTTTCTTCAAATCCCGTAACGATTCTTCGGTCACGGCCGTGGTATCAAAGACCCCCACCAGGAGCGACGACATCAACATGCTCTTCTGCCAGAACGGGGTCGATCGCCAGGCCCGTCGCATGGTGACGCGCACGTCGCGATCACACAGCACGATGGGAATGCCGAGGGATTCAGAGACCCGGATCGCTTCAAGCATTTCCATCCCCGGCAGGACTCCAAGCTGATCCCCCAGCCGTTTCTGCCAGGACGACAACAGGACATTCGCCAACAGCGTGCTCAACTGTTTTCTTCGGATGACGTCTTTCAGATTAAACGACTCCCAGCGCTGCCGTTGGGACAAGGCTTCGTAGCGGCGGGCATCCAGTTCCACGCACACGGCATCCGGGCGTGTCTTGTCAATCACGGCGCGAACCAGTTCCGCCGACTCCCGTGACACATGCACAGTTCCCACCAGGATAACCGTCTTGCCGTCAACGACGAGAACGTGCACCTCCGGCGAAGACAGAACGTCCCCGGCGGAAGCCGTCTGCGACGGAACAGATTCCGGGACATGACCGGCTTCCATCATGCCTCCTGTTTCCTGCACTGTTTTAACCTCCCACCGTCAGGTAAGGCGCAATTTTCTCCAGCGTTTTCTTCCCGATACCCGAAACCTTCAGCAGCTCGTCGACAGACCCCCAGGGCCTGCCGGCAATGATTTTTCTCGCCCTGACCGGGCCAATACCGTCAATGGACTCAAGCTGTTTCTGTGACGCATGGTTCAGGTCAATGGGATTCGTCGTCGAAGGCGCGTCTTTTTTCCTCAGGTCATCTCTGAATTCTTTTCGCCTCCGCTTCTCCTCACGTTGGAACTTCCGTTTGTCGGCGAGGATGTCAGGATTAGTCTCCGCCCATATGCCATCCCGGTTCAGCATGGCACGATCCTTGAGATCCCCAAGTTCAGTCAGAACCTGATCGCTGGGCAGACCATCGGGAGAAGGACGGGTTTTGCCGTAGATCCTGGCCAGCCCCTGCTCAACAAGAAGATGGCTAAGATAATGGCCGTCATGGGTTTCGACGAAAGCATACACACGACCACTGGCCGAGCGTCCCAACGCCCGCGCATAACTGGTGTGAACAGTGAAGGGCCTGGACAAGACCTGCTGGACATACTCGGTGGCCTGCCTGCCAAAACGCACCACGGCATGAGGTTCATCCAGGCCAAAGTAGCCCTGTTGTTCAAGGATCCGTTCCTGGTCGGCTTTGGCGTCGTAGGTGGTCTCCAGACAATCAACGTAGTACAGCCGCAGGTGAAGCTCACGCCCGTGGGCCATAACCTTGAAACTGTCGCCGTCGTTCACATCATCCTCCACAAACGTGACACCATGGAGAGCCTCAAGCTCGGCGGCCAACACCGGCAGTGCCGGACAGCCGAAGACAATCAGGACAGCAAACAGAACAGACAACAGGGATTGTGGCATGGCAAAACCAACTCCTTTCCAGAACACAACAGACACACTCTGCACGGGTGAACGTTCCAGGCAACGTCAATGACCGCACATTTTTACAGATCCAGCATATACGTCACGTTATCGCCCCCAAAAGCCTTCACCTTCCCCTCAATCATCTTTTCCTTACGACAGTACACTCTCACCGTCACATCCTGCAGACCTGTCAACTCCTTCAGTTGCTGCATCAACACCAGCACAATTTTCCTTCCGCGATCGCGATCAACTGCCAGCCGTTTATACAACGCCTCGCTGACATGCACTTGCAGCAGGTCTCCCCTGACGAACAGATTCTCCACGTCCGCCGTCTGTCCCATCAGCGCGCGTATACGCTCGGCAATCTGTTCATCGGTGAGAGCCTGACTCATACCCTGTGCCGCCCCTCCGTCCCCTGGTCAAACCCAGGGGCATGCATGCC
>RKSG01000009.1 GCA_007570995.1 Nitrospirales bacterium | reverse complement strand
ATGTATGTCCCTGCTGCTGCCTGGATTCCTGCGTTCGCAGGAATGACGGCGGGGGGAATGCGGGAATGTATGCCCCTGGCGCTCCGGGCGGAATGCATGCCCCTGCCCCCACCCTGGATTCCTGCGTTCGCAGGAATGACGGCGGAGGGGAATGCAGGAATGCCTGCCCCTGGGTTTGACCAGGGGCATGCCCCTGGCGCTCCGGGCGACCAGGGGACGGGACTGTCGCTGATTGTTCCACGTGGAACACTGCCATGCACATGACACCACTCGAGGCACTCGTTCGTGAAGGGTTCGGGGCCATTGGTACGACCCCCAGCGAGGATGTCGTCGCTCAGTTTATGGTGTATATACGGGAGCTCCGTCGGTGGAATGAAACAATCAATCTCACGGGTTATACCCGTGAACGGGAGATCATTGGCAAGCTGTTGGTTGATTCTCTGGCCTGGACGAAAGCGGTCGGGCAGGCACCCCCTGGTCAAGCATGCCCCTGGCGCCCAGTGCGACCAGGGGGCCAGGGGCATACATCCTGTGCCATGCTCGACATCGGCAGCGGTGCAGGGTTTCCAGGCATTCCCATCAGCATTGTTTCCCCTCAACACGGGATGACGCTCCTCGAGCCCAACCTGAAGAAAGTCGCATTTCTTCATCATCTGACAGGCCTGCTTGGCCTGACAAACGTGCGGGTGGAATCGAGCAGCGTGGAACAGTTTGCCCGGCAACAGGATGTTCATGGAAAATTTGACTGGGTGCTGATGAAGGCATTGCGATTGAGCGTCGGTTTGCCTTATGTTAGTTCCCTGTTGTCTGTATCGGGGCACTGTGCGTTGTGGCGGGCGCATCCCGTGGCCGTCGATCTCAATCCGGACGAGTTCTCTGTCATCCGCGAGATGCCTTATGAATTGCCATTCGGGTTCGGGAAACGACAATTGAGTATTGTGGGGCGTCGCCAATGAACGGGTTGCCCACTGGTCAACGCATGCCCATGGCACCCCAACCCTGGATTCCTGCGTGCGCAGAGCCTGCCCCTGGCTCTGACCAGGGGAATGCCTGCCCCCCTGGTCAAAGCCAGGGGCAGGCTCTGGCGCCCCGTGCGACTAGGGGACGGGGGGTGACCAAGGGCCAGGGGCATGCGTGACTCTCCCGGATTGTTCCACGTGGAACATGGTGGAACATGTTGAAAGAATTGATAAAAAACGGTGATGACGAAAACCGTCGCTGTCGCTAATCAGAAAGGTGGGGTCGGGAAGACGACCACAGCAGTCAACCTGGCGGCTGCGCTGGCTCTCTGCGGGAAGAAGGTCTTGCTGGTTGATCTCGATCCGCAGGCCAACGCCACCAGCGGGGTGGGAATCGAACATCCGGTACACACGCTCTATGATTGTCTGTTCAGAAACATTCCGACTGCCGATGCCATTGTTTCGACATCAGTCGCCATGCTGGATTTCCTGTCCTCCAGCGCGGATCTTGCCGGAGCGGAACTCGAATTAGCCGGGCTCGACCACAGGGGGGAACGTGTTAAGCGTCTTCTCGCCTCCGTTGCCGGGCGGTATGATTTCATCATTATGGATTGCCCGCCGGCCCTGGGGCTGCTGACGGTGAATGCCCTGACGGCGGCCGATTCGGTGTTGATCACGGTGCAATGTGAATACTACGCCATGGAGGGGTTGGGTCGGCTGCTCTCGACCATTGAGCGGGTAGGGGACAGCCTCAACCGGCACTTGTCAATCGAAGGGATCCTGTTGACCATGTGGGACGCCAGGCTCACATTGTCCAGGCAGGTTTCCGAGGAAATCGCAAAGTTTTTCCCCAACAAGGTGTACCAGTCGGTGATACCGAGAAATGTGGCCCTGGCCGAGGCCCCGGGCTATGGACGCCCGGCGGTGCTGTACAACGCGATGTCGAAGGGGGCCAGGGCATACATGGAATTTGCACAGGAGTTTCTGTCACATGAGCAAAACAGCACTGGGTAAGGGCCTGGAAGCCATTTTGCCTGGGAAGCACGTGCCGGGTCACGATCAGGCACTTCGCCTGCTTCCCGTCTCCAGAATTCTGACGAACAGGGCCCAGCCCAGAAAAACGTTTGACGAACACGAGCTGCAGGAATTGACGGAATCCGTTCGGCAACACGGGCTGCTTCACCCTGTGCTTGTACGAAGCAAGGGGGATGATTTCTACGAACTCATCGCGGGGGAACGGCGGTTCCGTGCGGCAACACGGGCGAAACTCACTGAGATTCCTGCGGTGATTCGACCATCAACAGACGAGGACTCGACGGTACTGGCCCTCATTGAAAATATCCAGAGGGTGAATCTGAATCCCGTGGAAGAAGCCAAAGCCTATCGCCAACTGATTGATGAATTCAGGTTGACGCAAGAGGAGGTCGCCAGGCGTGTCGGACGCGACCGGGCTTCCGTGGCCAATCTTTGCCGAATCCTCTCCTTGCCGCGTGATGTGCACGCCATGCTGGAATCCGGTCAATTGACGCTGGGACATGCCAAGATTATGGCCGGGGTCGAATCTGCGGACGCGCAACGGGAGCTGGCGAAGCGTATTGTACGGGAACAGCTTTCTGTCCGGCAGACCGAGCGACTGGCGGGGAGAGGTCGCGGCTCCCGCAAAACAAAATCCCGCTCCACGGGGGGCGGAACACGCACGCTGGAGGCTGACGTGGAAGAGCGCCTCCGGAAGCATTTGCGAACCAAAGTCACGCTTCGCCCGAAATCGCGCGGAGGAGACGTGATTCTCAGCTATCATTCCCGGGAAGAGTTAGCACGGATTGTCGAGGCGATTGTCGCGTAATCAGCAGGGCCTGGATTCCTGCGTTCGCAGAGCCTGCCCCTGGCGCCCCTGGCGACCAGGGGAATGCATGCCCCTGGCGACCAGGGGACGGAGGGGGGGAACAGGGGAATGA
>RKSG01000010.1 GCA_007570995.1 Nitrospirales bacterium | reverse complement strand
TGCCCCTGGCGCCCCGTGCGACCAGGGGGCCAGGGGCATGCATTCCTGCGCACGCAGGAAGTCGGCGCCGACCCAGCTGTCACCCCCGTGTTACAACAGGACGCGCTCCAGGACGCCGTGTCCAGGGCCGGCAGGAACGTGGAAGAGGCGTGGGAGGCCTTCCACCGCGCCGCCCTTGGCGGCACACTGGCGTCCCCTGCCATCCAGGCAAAAATCGAACGCGCCCTGCACGAGGCGCGACGGCTCCTGGCGGCCGCTCGCGCGGCCGCACAAATCAACGACCATCGTGCGGTCTCCACCTTCACCAGACAGATTGAGGACCTGTCGGCCCGGATTCAACACGACAGCCGCATGCGCAAACCATGAAGACGCCCCTGACAGTGTGCCCCTCTCTCCGTCCCCTGGTCGCCCGGAGCGCCAGGGGCACGCATTCCCCTGGTCAGCCCCCCCCTCCGTCATTCCCGCAGTGAGTTAAGCGGGAATCCAGGGTTCGGGGGGGGCGCCAGGGGCAGGCTCTGCGCACGCAGGAATCCAGGGCCGTGGTGGTGGGTCGTGTGGTTGGCGATCTGTGCGTTGTCCGTGCCCCCGGCCGTCTTCGCGGACCATCCCGCACCGGAACGAGACCCCGCTCCCATGGTGATGATTCCGCAAGGCGACTTCATGCGAGGCAGCCCAGCGAACACCGGGCGGGCCGATGAACGCCCGTCTCAGCGGATCTATCTCGATGCCTTTCTGATCGACAAACACGAAGTGACCAACCAACAGTACCTCGCCTTTGTCACAGCGACGGGACACAAAGAACCGTTCAACGTGTATGGCGACGGCTCCCTGTTCAACGTGCCCGGCATTGACACCTTACCTGTCGTCCAGATCACGTGGCACGACGCCGCAGACTATTGTCAATGGGTGGGGAAACGGTTGCCCACCGAAGCGGAATGGGAAAAAGCCGCCCGGGGCACCGACGGCAGAAACTACCCGTGGGGAGACAGCCAGCCTTCGCCCGGGTCTGTCAACTTCAAGCGCGACTGGACGGATACCCGCACCCTGTTGCCAGCCGGATCGCTACCGGATGGCGCTTCGCCATACGGCGTCCAGGATATGTCCGGCAACGCACGAGAGTGGGTCCAGGACTGGTATGCCAAAGACTATTATCAGACCGCCAGCACGCATAACCCCAAGGGCCCGGAGACCGGACTGCTCAAAGTGATACGCGGCGGCTCCTGGCACAGCTCCGCATCCGACATTCGCACGGGAGCACGCGGGAAAGGCGGGTTTGCGCTGAAGACCCACGGCACGGGGTTCCGCTGCGCAAAAGACGTGCCAGTGCCGCCGCAGGGCAGCGCGCGCGACCCACGATGACCATCGTCATT
Organism: Nitrospirales bacterium; assembly: GCA_007570995.1. Lineage (GTDB taxonomy): Bacteria > Nitrospirota > Nitrospiria > Nitrospirales > UBA8639 > Bin75. The sequence goes on along the minus strand of RKSG01000010.1, from coordinate 1,551 downwards.
GTCGGAGGAACGGGATTTGTTGGAAGACATCTCGCGGCCGGGCTGGTGGCCGCCGGACATGCGGTGACGATTGTCACGCGCAACCGGCACACCGCGGTGGCCCGCGTCGGGGCCGGTTACCCTGTCCGCGAATGGGATCCGTCGAATGGCACCACCCTGGAACCGGCCCTGCACGGGCAGGACGCGGTGATCAACCTTGCGGGTGAGTCTGTCGCCGACGGCCGATGGACGCCGAGGCGCAAGCAGGCCCTTCGCGCCAGCCGCATCGGGACCACCCGGGTGATGGTCGAGGCCCTGTCCCGTCTTCCCGCACCCGCGCGACCGACCGTCCTGGTCAGCGCCTCGGGCACCGGCTTCTACGGAGTAGAACCTGGCACCTTCGTTGACGAAACGGCGCCACAGGGGCATGGGTTTCTGGCCGACCTCTGTGGGGAATGGGAACAGGCCGCCCACCTGGCGACGGATGCCGGCATGCGTACCGTCTGTTTGAGAATCGGCATGGTGCTGGGGCACGACGGCGGTGCCCTGAAAAACATGCTTGTCCCCTTCCGGCTCTTTCTGGGAGGCCCCGTTGGCCGGGGAACACAACCCGTGAGCTGGATCCACGTAGAAGATCTCGGCCGGCTGATTGCCGCCATACTCGATAATGACACGGTCAAAGGCCCCGTCAATGCCGTCACGCCTCATCCCGTCACGATGAAAGAACTGTGTTCGACGCTGGGGAAGATCATGGGCAGACCATCCTGGCTTCCCGTCCCGGCCTTTGCGCTTCGCATCGCACTCGGTGAACTGTCTACGCTCCTGACACATGGTCAACTGGTACAATCCTGCACAGTGCCACATATGAACTTCAGCTACCGGTACCCTGTCCTGGAATCCGCGCTGCGCGCGATTCTGGGGAAGGAGACCCCTGGTTAAGCCCCTGGATTCCCGCTCAACTCACTGCGGGAATGACGGAGGGAGGGGCGCCAGGGGCATGCCTGAGGCCCGGACCGGGGCATCATTGAAAGGAGATTCCCATGTTGCATCGCTCGCCACAGACGAAGACCTCACCTGTACGCAGGTTCGTGCTCACGCTTCCTGTCCTGTTTCTTGTGTTGTTGCTGTCTGGTCCGGCATGGGCACTGCCGGTGAACATTGTCCGCGGACAGCCACTTCCCGACGCCACACTGATCGGCGGCACGCACGCCATTGTGCAACTTGACGAGCTGAAGGGGCGCGTCAAGATTCTCAGCATCGTCCCGCAGCTCAACACCCCGGTCTGCGACGAGCAGACCCATCGGTTCAGCGAAAACAAAGAGGAGGCAGACCCTGCCCTGGAGATCGTCACCATCAGCACCAACACCCACGATGACCAGACGACCTTCGCGGACAAGTCAGGCATTGACAACATCACCTTTCTGTCGGATGCCCCGGATTTCGACTTCGGGAACAAAACGGGGTTACTGTATCCCGAGCGTCGCATTCTGCAACGAGCCGTCATCGTCGTGGATGCGAACAACATCGTGCGGTATCTTGAAATCGTGCCGATGATTTTCGCATCGCCCGCCG
>RKSG01000012.1 GCA_007570995.1 Nitrospirales bacterium | reverse complement strand
TTTTGCACACCCCACGGCCTTCTTAATCAACCGTAAAAAGTGTCCTGTACAGAGGGGAACGTGGCTCGTAACGTTCATTTTTTCAGGCGTCTGAGTAACGGTTCGGTCTACCGAGAAAACGAGGGGGCCAGTTTCGGGTTGACAGGATTTGACGAGTGCAGGCCAAGCCCACCAGCTTGTTGCGAAGGGAGTTGCTGCCATCGGACACCTCTCTTTTCAGGTTTCTGGTCGTCATTCCCGCCTCTGAGCGGGAAAACAGTTCGGTCCACCGGGAAGACGAGAGTGAATGGACCAGGTCGTCTTGTTTCGGGTTGACAGGATTCGACGAGCGCAGGCCAAGCCCACCAGCCCCTGGCGGAGGGTGTCGTTGCCGTCGGACATCTCTTGGCTTATACCGACAAGGTAGTGTCTCGGGCCAGACAAGAGATGGTGAAACCCGCCCACAGACAAGTATAACTATACTCTCCCACGGGACAAACGTTGCTAATGGCACGGTCCCTGCCTTTCCTCAAGCCATAGGCTTCAGCCGAGCGGGACTTACGTGCTCATGTCCAGGATGACTTTCAGGACGCCTGGTGTCGTGGCATGGGCCAGGGCTTCTGTGCCCTGCTCTATCGAAAAGCGTGTGTGAATCAACGACTGCACGTCTACAGCCTGTTCACGAAGCCGTGCTAACGCCGGCGGGAACGGGCCACACCGTGATCCCACAACCGTGATCTCATTGATGACCAGTGACGTCATATCAACGGATGTGGGATGGCGATGCGTGGATTTGAGCACGATGGTTCCCCGGGGACGGACGGATGCACTGGCCAGGGCAAACCCTTCCGGTGTGCCGGTGGCTTCGACCACGATATCAAACTCAGACGCGACCGGATCGGGGGGGTGACAGGTTTGGATGCCGAGATCAGCCAGGATTTGCAATTTTTCCCTGTGCCGTCCCACGACGGTCACCCGGCACGGGGCCTGGTGCAGGACCTGAGCACATAACAGCCCCAGTTTCCCATCGCCCATGACCAGCACCCGATCCGTCGGGCTAACGGGAACCTGTTCGAGAATTTGACAGGCTGCAGCGAGGGGCTCCGTGAACACGGCTTGATCGTTGGTGATTTCATCGGGGAGCGGATGAAGATTGTCGACGGGGAGGCACAGGAAATCGGCAAAGGCACCATCACGGCGATCAATGCCCAGCGTCGTGCGATGGGGACAATGGGTTGGTCTGCCAGCGAGGCAAACGGGACAGGTGCGACAGGCCGCGTTGATTTCACCCACGACGCGAGTGCCTTTGAGATGGGCCTGGGGAGCGTCTTCGACGATGCCGACGAATTCATGCCCCAGCACGCCCTGAAAGCCCATGTAGCCCTGCATGAGTTCCAGGTCCGTGGCGCAAATACCTGCCTGGAGCACGCGCACGAGCGCCTCCCCGGGTGCCGGTGTCGGCATGGGGTAGTGGTTGCGATATTCCAAGGCTGTCGTGATCGTCAGCGCACGCATGGACACTTTGCCGAGTTGCAAAGGATTGGTATAGAATCACCGTTGTGAGTGTTGCTGTGGCCGTTCGTGAGATGGCAGGAAGCCAACATGGATTCATGCCTCATCATCATATTGATACCGCGGCTTGTTGACGTGAGCCACTAACTGTAGAGGGTACCTGGCTATGATTATGGAAAAGTTACACGGAGGTTGCAAGGGAAAGATCTCGATGGTGCTGACTGCCTTGTGTGTGGGGGGGAGCCTGGGTGGCATGCTCGCTCAGCCGGTGTTGGCCAGCGTTCCTGAGGCGTTCAGTCGGGGATTTTCTGAAATCGTGGCGAGAGTACAGCCCGCGGTGGTGAACGTCGCGGCTTCGGGAGGGAGTAGCATGCGTGGCCCCCGACGGTTACCCCCAGGTCCGTTTGGCGGGCCGCCTGGTCCTCCCATGCCCCCGCGTGGTATGCCAAGGCCGTTTGGCCCTCCCGGCGGTACCGGCTCCGGGGTCATTATTAGTCCGGAAGGCCACATTGTCACCAACAATCATGTGGTGGAAGATGGTTCAACGCTGACGGTGACCACGTTTGACGGTAAAGAATTCCCGGCAACCATTATCGGGACGGACCCGAAAACAGACCTGGCTGTGATCAAAATCGAGGGGCGTGATCTGCCGTTCATTGAATGGAGCCTGGGTGAGGAAAGCAGGGTGGGTGATATCGTCCTGGCGATTGGAAGCCCCTTCGGTCTGAAATCGTCGGTCACGATGGGCATTATCAGCGCGGTCGGGCGTGGCGATATCGGGATTACGGAATACGGGAATTTTATCCAGACCGATGCCCCGATTAACCCGGGAAATTCCGGGGGACCGCTTGTCAACATGGCGGGGGAAATTGTGGGCATCAATACGGCCATTTTGTCCCGTACGGGCGGATCGGAAGGGGTCGGGCTTGCGATCCCCGTTGATATTGCCAAGGATATTACGAACAGTCTCATCACGACCGGGCGGGTGGTGCGCGGATGGATGGGCATTGCCATTCAGGAATTAACACCGGCTCTGGCACAATCGTTTCAGTTACCGGAGTCGCATACGAGCGGCGTGCTGATCAGTGAGGTGAATGCGAAAGGCCCTTCAGCAGGGAATCTGCAGCGGGGAGACGTGTTGCTTGAATATCGCGGGGAAAAAATTCGGGACATTAATCATCTCCGACATATCGTGGCCCGGACGATGGTCGGCACGGGGGTCGACGTCACCATTTTGCGCGACGGGCTCATCCAGACGCTGACCGTGACGGTGGGGAAAGGCCAACGGAAGGGATGGTGGCCCTCGGAGGAAAAGCTTAGCCCGCCGCGGCCAACGGGAACATTTATAAAGGTCTGGCAAGTCCGGGATGGGGGCCGTTGCAACGGGGAGGCCGGGCACGGGCGGACCTTCGCTATGAGTAGAACGGTTGTATCACTTGGTG
>RKSG01000060.1 GCA_007570995.1 Nitrospirales bacterium | reverse complement strand
GATTCCTGCGTCCGCAGGAATGACGGACGGCCCCCCGGGCCAGCCGCCAAGATCTGTACACACCCCCCCTGGATTCCTGCGTCCGCAGGAATGACGGACAGGGCATGGACCAGCCGCTCCACTTGACATGGTGATACCGTGTGACTACCATCCCCCACTTGTGCGACGTTGCGAGCACCACTGACCCCCAAGTGTGACGTGGCGACCGGGGATGACAAAGCGCAACGTGCACGTACCTATCCTTCGAAAGGACACCCTTCGCATTCACGACAGCTCCCGAGTCGACCCATTCCGATACACCGTCCTTTCTTGCACAGCATCGGGATAAGATGGAGGTCACAATGAACCAGAAACTCTATGTGGGGAACCTGCCTTATACCACCACGGATCAGGAGTTACAGGATCTTTTTGCGCAACATGGAACGGTCCTGTCCGCGACAGTGGTAACAGACCGGTACACCGGCCGGTCACGAGGGTTCGGGTTCGTGGAAATGGAAAGCACCGAAGCATCACAGCAGGCCATCACGGCATTACACGATTCAGACTTTCAAGGTCGGAAGCTCGTGGTGAATGAGGCAAGACCCAAAGTCCCATCGTCACGCCCGCCCAGTTTCTAGGGTCTCCCGGACAGGGCGGGCGATTTCCTTCCATCGCTCATCCCTGGTCAAAGCCAGGGGCATGCTTTCGGGACACAGCAAATATCAACGATCTTGAGCACACCATGAAAGATTCCGCCATGACAACTGCGACAGAGACACCAGCGGCCCCTCTTCAACGGAAACCCGCTGACAAAGTGAACATTGTGCTGTTCTCAGGCGTGACAGGCGGCACCATCATCGGATTGCCTACCTACGCATATTTCTATGATTATTCACTGGTTGACTGGGTCATGTTCGCTATCCTCTATGTCATCACGGGCCTGGGCATTACCGTGGGATACCACCGCCTGCTCGCGCATCGGAGTTTCACCTGTCCCAACTGGGTTAAGGGAGTGTTGTTGATTGCCGGAGGATGGGCACTGCAAAACTCAGGCCTCAAATGGGCATCGGACCACATCCGCCATCATGCCCGGTGTGACCAGGAAGAGGATCCCTACAATGCACAACTGGGATTCTGGCACAGTCATTGTGGATGGCTCCTTCGGTCTGATCCCCATAAAGACCCCAAATATGCTACCAAACTGAAACAGGACCCGGTCGTGATGTGGCAACACCGGTATTATATTCCCATCGTCCTGTCGGGTCTGGCGCTGCCGTTCGTGGTAGGGTTTGTGAACGAGGGCTGGATTGGCGGGCTGGGATGTTTCATGCTGGCCGGGCTTGGGCGAACGTTTTTCGTCTTGAATTCCACCTTCTGCATCAATTCCATATGTCACCTTTGGGGCACCCAACCGCACGGCCAGTCCGATTCCAGCCGTGACAGCTGGTGGGTGTCTCTCATCACGTTTGGTGAGGGGTATCATAATTATCATCACATGTACCAGAGTGATTACCGGAATGGTTCCAAGTGGTATAATTTTGATCCCTCAAAGTGGTTCATCTACAGCCTCTCCCGCCTGGGTCTCGCCAGTTCGTTGCGTCGGTTATCGTAAGCCCTCGCACAGACGCAGGACGCCGGAGATTCACATCGAACAGATCAGGCTCGACATAGCTCCAGGTACGATTATTCCCAAATCGGGGGGGAAAGGGGAAGGAACCGACCAGACTGCACGAGAAGGGAATCACGAATGATGGTATCGTCTAAAACGCTTTATTTTCTTTTTCCAACGGCGCAACCCTGAAGTTGGAAAAGGGTAAAAAATTCTTCAACAATCTGTGATACCAGTTCAACGGCACATAGTATTTCCTGTAGATTGCCGCGTTTTCCTCGATGTCTTCGTAGAGAGACTGGAGAACCTGATTGGCACAATGTTGATTCAAGACACGGTAGACAGGCGGTTCATCACCGTAGATACCATGGATTTCGATCTTCCATTCGCTGATGTCTGACGGTTCTGGGTTGGCAGAGGATTCAATGCGCCCGTTCAGATTAGCATAACGGCGATAGAGAGAATCATGGAGCCGGGCTTTGCCGCTCAGGTCAAAGACGAGGGAAAACAGGCCAATCACGGCGGTGGCCGTAGGAATCCAAGGCCCATGTTCGTTAACAAACTGGAAAATGGCACCTGCATTACTCACCACAATCACAAAAATAAACCAGCGATGCGTGGTTTCATAGAACCTCAGGCGGGCACCATGATAGCGCTTTGAGCGTTCGCAATCCGCGAGAAGTTCGTATCTGTCCTTCAAAACGGCATCTTCTCTGGCGCAACTCATTGTTTATCCCCCTTTTGTGGGGGAGGAGGCAGAGGGCTTTCGCGCGGGGGCTCTCTCGTTTTTTCGATTAACGTGCGTCCAGGATCACCCGTCTGAGGCTCTGCCGGTTTTTGGGGAGACGGCTTTTTCGGCATATGAGTCCTCACAGAACCGCGGTATCCTGCTACCTCGGATGCAGGAAGGATGGTTGCGGGGGAGGGATTTGAACCCTCGACCTTTGGGTTATGCCTGCCACTACAGCTTTCGCTGCCTGGGGGATCCAGTTTGTGGTCTGGACTTTCTCTTCATCCCCGGATTGGCCCGAACTGACTGAACCGCCCCGCCAGGATGCCTGCCATCAAGTCTCTACACCTTCCTCCAGAGTGCAACACCCCCGAAGGCTTGGCTCGGGATTACCCCGCTACCGGCTTCCCCGAATTTGACAGGTGATCGTACAGAAGTTTCCTCCTGCACAGCCCTTCCATGGGAGGCATTGCCTCGTCCTGCAAGCAATGAGCGGATGACCCTCCCACGGCAGTGAGCCCAACGAGCTACCAGACTGCTCCACCCCGCAACTGCATGTTAACGAATCGCCTTGAATGAAGTCAAACAATCTCTGCCGTCCCCACCCGCCGCCCTGCACCGCCGC
>RKSG01000013.1 GCA_007570995.1 Nitrospirales bacterium | reverse complement strand
CTCAGGAATAGGGCAGAAGCCGCGACAGCCCAGCCCGATCTATCTTCGACACAGGCACAACCCCACTCAGCCGACGCTTCCGCCCGGCATTCTTCGTGGTCAGAATGTGCCGCAACCCAGACTGACGCCTCATGAACTTGCCACTGCCCGTGCGCGTGAACCGCTTCGACGCCCCCGAATGACTCTTTAATTTTATGCGCGCCATGCTCTTATACCCCTCTGTACGCCCAACAAAGACCACGCCGACCGAGAACACTAATGCTTCGGCGCAATAATCATGGAGAGATTCCGCCCCTCCATCCTCGGCTCCAGCTCAACCGTCCCCGCATCCTTGATCTCTTCCCGCACCTTCCCCATGGCCACCAACCCCAAACTCCGATTCGCTAACTCCCGCCCCCGAAACATGACCGTCACCTTGGTCTTGCTCCCCTCCTGCAGAAACCCCATGATCCGACGGATCTTGGTCTCCAGGTCATGCTTGTCCGTCCGCGGACGCAGCTTGATTTCCTTGACCTGCGTCGACTTCTGATGCTGACGAATTTTATGCTCCTTCTTGCTCTGCTCATACTTGAACTTCCCATAATCCATAATCCGACACACCGGCGGCGTAGAGTTGGAGGCAACCTCTACCAGGTCACACTCCGCATCCAGGGCCAGCCTGAGCGCCTCGGACGTCTTCAGGACCCCCAGCTGCTCCCCTCCAGTCCCAATGACACGGACCTCGGGGACCCGAATCAGATGATTCACCCGATGGGGGGCAAGGACGTTTCGCCTCATCGGGAAAGAGATGGACTGGTCAAGACTTCGGACGGCATATCGTGCAGAATCAGATCCCGCGCTTCCGTGACAGGCATCGCACCAACCTTGGCCCCACTCCGCTTCCGGACCGACACCCCCTGCGCCTCCCGCTCGCGATCCCCAACCACAAGCATGTAGGGAACTTTGGCCTTTTCGGCCTCGCGGATTTTGAGCCCCACTTTTTCATTGCGCAAGTCCAGATCAACCCGCAACCCGGCACCAGCCAGCTGATCCCGGACGTGCACCGCATAGTCCGCCTGCCGGTCAGTGATGGGCAACACCACAGCCTGGACAGGCGCAAGCCACACGGGAAAGGCCCCAGCATAATGTTCAACGAGAATCCCGAAAAACCTCTCGATGGACCCCAGCAGCGCCCGATGAATCATGATCGGCTGATGCGCCGCCCCGTCGTCCCCAATGTAGGACAACGCAAACCGCTCGGGATTGTTGAAGTCAATCTGCACCGTGGAACACTGCCAGGCCCGCCCCAACGCGTCACGGATTTTCAGATCGATTTTCGGCCCGTAAAACACCCCCTCGCCCGGATCGAGACGATACGGAAACCCACCACGCTCCAGCGCCGCTTCCAGGGCACGGGTGGCCTGGTCCCACTTGTCCTGGGCACCCACGGCTTGCTCCGGCCGGGTGGACAGATACAACTCAAACTCCGTAAAGCCGAAATGCCGGAGGACAAACATGGTGAACTCCAGCACCTTGTGAACCTCCGATTCGATCTGGTCGGGGCGGCAGAAAATATGCGCGTCATCCTGGGTAAAGCCCCGCACCCGCATGAGGCCATGCAGCACCCCCGAACGCTCGTAGCGGTAGACCGTGCCCAACTCGCCATAGCGGACCGGCAGCTCCCGGTAGCTCCGCAAGTGTGACTTGTACACCATGATGTGAAACGGACAATTCATGGGTTTTAACTGGTACTCGCCGGAATCAACGGCGATGGGTGCAAACATGTTGTCCCGGTAATAGTCCGCGTGCCCGCTGGTTTTCCACAGCTCATACCGGGCGACGTGTGGGGAATAGATGAGTTCATACCCGTGTTTCACGTGCGCCTCACGCCAGAAATTTTCTATGAGGAGCCGCACCCGCGCGCCACGGGGATGCCAGAGAATCAAGCCCGGCCCGGTTTCATCCTGGATGCTGAAGAGATCCAGCTCCTTGCCCAGTTTCCGGTGATCGCGGCGCTTCATTTCCTCCAGTTTATGCAAATGTGCATCCAGGCCCTTCTGGGTGGGAAACGAAGTGCCATACACGCGTTGCAGCATGGGCTTACGTTCATCGCCCCGCCAGTAGGCCCCTGCGCCATGCAGCACCTTGAACGCCCGCACCTGCCCCGTCGAATGCACATGAGGCCCGCGGCACAAATCAATGAACGTGCCCTGCTGGTAGAGTGAAACGGTAGCATCCTCAATCTGCTGGATGATCTCGACCTTAAACGCTTCCCCTTTATCCTGGAACAGTTTGATGGCGTCCTCTTTCGACATTTCCAGTCGCTGCACGGGATAATTCTTTTGGATAATCTCCTGTGCACGTGCCTCGATGGTTGCCAGGTCTTCGGGGGTGAACGGTCGTTCAAACGCGAAGTCGTAATAAAACCCTTCGTCGATCGGCGGCCCGATGGTCAGATTAGCGGAGGGAAACACCTCCTTCACGGCCTGTGCCAGGATATGTGCGCTGCTGTGGCGATACACTTCCTTCCCGGCTTCTGAGGCAAAGGTCAGCGGTTCGACGGTCGCATGTTGTGTGAGGGGAGTGTTCAAGTCACCGGGGATTGCATCAATGGTCACGGCGAACACATCGGGTGGCAGCGTACCGGTCATAGCTGTCAACGCCTCCCGGGCCGTCACGCCGGCCTGGAACGTCTTTGTACCGGTCCCTGGCAGGGATATTTCGATGGTTTCGCCTCGGGCGTGTTCGGGTTCAGTTGCAGCGGTCACGAAGATGCCTTGCCTGTCATGCTGTCCATCGCACAATGTTTATCTCTGGCCCTTGGTCAAAGCGTGGCATGCTTTGATTGTGGAGGGAGGGGAGGAGGTGGTAGGCGCGGGCGGTCTTGAACCGCCGACCTCTACCGTGTCAAGGTAGCGCTCTCCCCCTGAGCTACGCGCCTATCGTCGTTCCCTCCGTCCCCTGGTCGTGCCCCCTC
>RKSG01000119.1 GCA_007570995.1 Nitrospirales bacterium | reverse complement strand
TTGATCAGGTGCAGGCGGATGACCTGGGTCACCCGTGTCACATGACGATTGACCTGGCATCGCAAACCGTCTCGATCCCCACCTCCGTCCCCTGGTCGCACGGAGCGCCCCCTGGTCGCCCGGAGCGCCAGGGGCGGGCAGGGACAGGCCCCTGGTCAAACCCAGGGACAGGCATTCCCGCAGTCACCCTCCCCCGTCCCCTGGTCGCACGGAGCGCCAGGGGCATGCATTCCCGCAGTGAGTTGAGCGGGAATCCAGGGGGGGAAGTTTCGCCTGCCCCTGGCCCCTGGTCAAACCCAGGGGCATGCTTTGACCAGGGGACACAGCCGGCCACGTTTACCTTTGCCATTGATCCCTTTCGCAAACAATGTCTGTTGCAAGGGGTCGATGAGATTGGGCTCACCCTCCGGCGCGAGCGCGAGATTGCCGATTACGAATCCCGAGGCATCCGAGACACGCCCTGGCTCTTTCAGGATCTGCGTTCATAAGCCCGCCCCTGGCCACACCATCCGTCCCCTGCCTTGGATTCCTGCGTGCGCAGGAATGACGAAGGAAGGCCCTGGATTCCTGCGTGCGCAGGAATGACGAAGTGAAGGCCCTGGATTCCTGCGTGCGCAGGAATGACGAAGGAAGGCCTGGATTCCTGCGTGCGCAGGAATGACGAAGGAAGGCCTGGATTCCTGCGTGCGCAGGAATGACGAAGGGGGGCCTGGTTCGTGCGTGGCCGCCCATTGCCGAGCCTGCCCTCCCTCTCCCTTGGAAGAGGGCCGGGGTGAGGGGCGGCACAGAACCAGGGGCATGCCGTCGGTCCGCATCGAATCGGCTTTATGCACGCCCGTGAGTACAGTATGATGGTGATCCACGGTTGTTCCCAGTCTTCCGTTTCCCGAAAGGCTGCCCCTGGTGCCCCCCTCCGTCATTCCCGCAGTGAGTTGAGCGGGAATCCAGGGGGGGCTTGACCAGGGGGGCGGCATGGTATGGACGAAGGTCACGCACTTCGAGACGTCATCCTCATTTTCACCGTGTCGGTGGGCGTGGTGTTCCTGTTCCAGAAACTCCGCCTGCCGTCCATTGCCGGCTTCCTCGTCGTCGGGACACTCGTCGGGCCTTACGGGCTCAACCTCATTTCCGATACCGAACAGGTGAAGGTGCTGGCTGAGATCGGGGTGATTCTCCTGCTGTTCACGATCGGCCTGGAATTTTCCCTGGCCAAAGTGCGATCCTCCATGATCCAGTTTATTGTCGGAGGGCCGGCTCAGATGGTCAGCGTGCTGGCCCTGTTCCTTGGTGGGAGCCTGCTGCTGCACACGGATCTCAACGCCACCATTTTTGCGGGATTTCTGGTCACCCTGAGCAGTACGGCCATCGTGCTGAAAGCACTGGCTGAGCGCGGAGAACACGATACCCTGCACGGACGCTCCGCCATCGGCATTTTAATCTTTCAGGACCTGGCCATCGTGCCCATGATGCTCATGACGCCCTTTCTGGGCAATCAGGAATCGGAAGGCCTCAGCCGCATTCTCCTGACCCTGGGACAATCGCTCGTGCTGGTGACCCTGGTCGTGATCGCGGCCAGAGTCCTGGTTCCCAAACTCCTCGATCATATCGTGCGGACACGAAGTCGGGAATTATTTATCCTCACCATCGTGGTCCTCGGCCTGGGGACGGCATGGCTGACATCCCTGATGGGCTTATCGCTGGCCCTTGGCGCCTTTATCGCCGGGCTCCTCATCTCCGAGTCAGAGTACAGCCACCAGGCCTTCGCCGAAGTGCTCCCGTTTCGGGACAGCTTCAACAGTCTGTTCTTTGTCTCGATTGGGATGCTCATGGATCCCCGAGTGGTCCTGGAACATCCGCTCCTGCTCGTCGGCATGGTCGGGGCCGTGGTCATCGGAAAATTTGTGACAGGTGCCGTGGCCGTGCTCGCCACCGGCGCGCCGCTCCGATCGGCGATTCTGGCCGGCGTGGCCCTGGCGCAAGTGGGAGAATTCTCATTTATCCTGGCACAGGAAGGACTGATGGTCGGCATTCTGGACCATAACACCTACAACGTCTTTCTCGCCGTCTCGGTGTTCACCATGATCATCACCCCGTTTCTGATTCAAGGGGCCCCCAGAATCGCGCGGCGGGCGGAAGCCATTCAACGGCTGAACCAGTGGCTGCCCGGGCGGCCCTCGCTCCGTGCGGACATCCCTCCCTTCAAAAACCGGGATCACGTGATTATTGTCGGGTACGGCCTGAACGGCCGCAATCTGGCACAAGTGCTTCGAGATTTCGAGATTCCCTACATCGTCCTAGACATTCGGGGGGAAATGGTGCAACAGGCCACGAGAGCGGGAGTCCTGATCCAGTACGGCGATGCCGCCAATATCACGGTTCTGCATCAGGCCCACATTCAATACGCCAAAGTGCTGGTGGTCGCCACGTCAGATCCGTTTGCGATGCGACGCATTGTCCAACTCGCCCGACACGTGAACCCGTCCCTTCATATCGTGGTTCGGACCCGGTATCTCAGAGAACGCAAAGAATTGCAGGAACTGGGTGCCGACGAAATTGTTCCCGAAGAATTTGAAACATCAATCGAAATCTCACGCCTGGTCCTCCACTCGTTCCAGGTTCCCAAAGAGGTCGTGCTTGAGAAGGCTGAACAGATCCGGCGGGAAGGCTATGCGTTTCTCCAACACGGGACATTGCCTGAACCCGCCCCGCACAGTCGCTCCGAAGCACGCCAGGATGTGGAAGTGGAAACGTGTCGTATTGATGACGATTCGCCGGCTCTCGGTCAATCACTCAGCACGTTGGCCATTCAGCAGCGAACTGGTGCATCCCTCGTTGCCCTCATGCGTGCCGGGCACACGGACACCAACCCATCCGACAAGACCGTTCTCGAAGCCGGGGACATCGCGGTGTTGCTTGGCACGCGGGATACGATTCAGCACGCCATCGGACTCCTGGTCGCCAGCCAGGCAGACTAGCCCCCCCTGCCGGCCC
>RKSG01000181.1 GCA_007570995.1 Nitrospirales bacterium | reverse complement strand
GGTTCCATGTGCTAATGTGGTAGAACGTCTGCCCCCACGGGGGGGCCTGCCCAATCTGTTCGATGAGTGCGATCAATGAACAACACATCTGACAGGCAACCCCTACACATTGATTCATGTTCCACCGTTGTTGCGCGGCTTGATGCCGTGCGGGACGTGATGCGTGCCGAGTATTGCAAACAGCACGCGGATCCGTGGATTGTGGCCTATTCGGGAGGCAAAGACTCGACCTTGCTCCTGCAATTGACTTGGGAAGTCCTCCTGTCGCTCAAGCCAGAACAGCGCCGGCGCAACATCTCTGTGGTGTCAAACGATACCCTGGTCGAGTCTCCTCTGGTGATCAACCACTTACGGAACAGCCTCGCGGTCATCCGCGAATCGGCCCGTCAACAGGCGTTACCCATCACCACCACGATCACCGAGCCATGTGTGGATCAGACGTTCTGGGTCAATGTCATCGGACGCGGCTATATCCCGCCGACGCGCAATTTCAGATGGTGCACAGATCGGATGAAGATCAAACCGACTGATTCCCTGCTGGAAAAGCTGCTGCTTCGGCACAAACGGGCGGTCCTGCTGATCGGGACGCGCAGAAGCGAATCACAAAACCGGCGTCGCACCATGAACAAACACGGCGTCAAAGCCAATAAAATGAATCCGCACGACAACCTCAAGGGATGCCGGGTCTTTGCTCCGCTTGCCGATCTGGATAATAACGAAGTGTGGATGATCTTGATGCAGAGACGCCCACCCTGGGGCGGGACGCACCGGGAATTGATTACGCTGTACCGCAACGCCGGCGGGGGTGAGTGTCCGCTGGTGTTGACCAAAGACGATGCGCCTTCCTGTGGGACGACCTCACCCAGGTTTGGGTGCTGGACCTGTACGGTGGTGCAGAAAGACAAGAGCCTGCGGGGGCTGATTGATGCCGGCCATGAAGATGAGGAGAAGCTGGAGGCACGTGCGGAGTTTCGTGAATGGTTGATCAAACTGCGGGAAGATGACGAGAACCGGTTACCGGTTCGACGTGATGGCAGTTACAAGTTTCGTGCCGATGGGAGCCGTGTGCGTGGGCCGTTCACGCTTGAGGTGCGCCGGGATATTTTGAACCGTCTGCGTGTACTGGAAAAGGAAATCGGCGAGCCACTGCTTTCGGCTTCGGAAATGATCATGATCGAAGAGATTTGGCGCATTGATGAGATTCGGGAATCCGGACGGCTGTCACTGGAAAAGATGTTGCAGGATTCTATTGTTGAAGAGACTGGTCAGGAGGCCATGCGGGCATGACAGTCATTCGTTCAGAAGCGATGACTTTTTCCAAGCTGTTTTACAAAGGGCAGTTTTCCGTACCATGGCACCAAAGAAGATACGACTGGAAAAAAGAGCACGTACTGGATTTGCTGCACGATATAAGCGAGGCGGTCACGGGAAATCCCGAATGCTATTTTCTTGGCTCGATCATGCTTGTGAAGAAAAGTGATAAACAATGGGAAATTAATGATGGCCAGCAACGCATGATAACATTTTCTCTTATTTGTGCCAGACTGTGCCGCTTTTTTAATCAGCAGAATATGACTGACGAGGAGAGCCGTGCACTACGCATCATCTTTGATCGTGATGAGAACAGTAAAACCACTCTATCTGAGTCTGATACCTACAAGCCTCGTCTTACCCCGCCCCTTAACGATCGGTCCCGCTATCATCTTATGATCCGAGGGAAAAACATCGGAGCGAATGGCAAACTCAGCATTGCCTGGCAGGAAATTGACACTTTCATTTCTGCTATGGGCCAGCAAAAAGCTGATGCGTTTTTCAGGTATCTGATACAGAAAGTTGAAGTAGCATGCTTGTACATACCTGAAAATGTTGAAATTGTTGATCCAAACGACGTTTTTGAAACAATTAATTGTCGTGGAAAACAGCTGGACGACTTGGATCTCATCCGCAACTATCTTTATTCCTACTTTAATGGAGCTAACGAATGTAACAGGCGTGACACTGTCCACACCAATCTTGAGGAGGCCCTCACACGGCTTAGGGATGCTAAACGGGCAGCTGACTACGTACGATGTTACTTTCAATGCAAATATGGCTTCTTGCAGAAAGCCAGGTTTTATCGTGGAGTACGAAAGTGTATTAGTAACAACGCCAATGGCATGGCCAAATCCGAGAGTCCAGCAACCTATGTTTGTAAGCTAGTGGATGAATTTACCCGCCGTGAGTGGGTAGAACTGTTCAGGAAAATTGCGAGTCCCAACACAGCAGGGGACTTTGTCGATCAATTTGTCAAGGATTCCCGGTCAGGAAAGTCAAAACGAACCTTGTCAAGTTTCCTTCGTGAATTGCAATCGTACACGGTTGTCCAACCACTGATTTTCGCTTTGCTTGTCCATTATGTCAGGGAGCAGGATCGCACAACAACAAGAAGAAGTGTGGCGAGAAATGCCAACGATTGCATGAGGAATATAACGTCGTTCGTCATGCGTACAGCTTTTGTTGCTCCAAAATTTGAACCCTCACACTTTGAAAGCGAATTTTCGAACCTGGCAAAGGGAATACTGTCGTCCGATTCTTTAGATGTGTGCAAGGGCCCTATTATGGAGTGCCTGGAAGAATGTGATAGCCTCTATGGCATAATGGACGATGAGAAATTTGTTGAAAGGCTCACGATCACAAACGCGGAGATGCGTGATCCGAAAAAGGCCAAGCGTTTCCTTGTTGGTTTGAACGCATACATGCAGACTGATGGCACTGTTATCAATGAAAAAGCATGTACTCTTGAGCATATTCTTCCTAAATCAAAAAAGCATTGGCGTGACTGGAGCGGTTTTCAAGGGCAAAACCCTGAGGAGTGGATTCACAGGATCGGCAATTTAACACTTCTTGGAACAAGCGATAACAAGCCTGACAAAAAAAGCAACGGGTCTTTTCGCGGGAAAAAGCCACTTCTTGAAAGGAGTGCCCTTGCCTTAACGAGGAAAATTGCTGACTACAATGAATGGTCAGGAGACACAATAGTCAAACGGCAAGAGGAAATGGCTAAACTTGCCGCCAGTGTGTGGAATTTTCGAGATGATTCAGACAGGCAAAAATAGATCCAAATTCCATTGGTCATATAATTTCGACCAGGTTCCTGATGGGGTTGGCATATATGCCTTTTGGTGTCGTGACAATGGCCGATGTGTTTACGTTGGGCAGGCAAAAGACCAACCAGTAAAGGAACGACTTCGCGGGCATTGGCGATGTTCGCACAACAAAACGCTTCAAAATTGGATCCAGTCTTATGGTCAGCACCTTGAGGTGTGTTTGGTTTTCTCCGCACCGAAAATGATTGATCGTCTTGAACGACGTTTAATCAGGCTTTGGAAACCCGAAGCGAATGAGAGGCACAACCCGAATCGAAGGAGAAGCAGGCAATGGCAACGACAGTAGCGGCCATGAAAGCGCGACTGGGGAACACGGATTACTATATCCTGTCAATGAAGGCGAAGGAATTGACGGAAAGGGTCAAAATTCCCAAAGAAATGGAAGGTTGGGATGACATGTCAGTGGAAGAACGTTACCAACGTGACATCAATTACAGTCGTGTCAAAAGCCAGATTGCCCCGTATCTCGCCAATGAAGATTCTCGATTTTTTGGCTCGATTATTGTGGCAGCGATGAATTTCAGCCAGGATGATTCCTTTGAGCCCTTGTCTGAAGTTGCTGTTAAGGGACTGCCTCGTTTGTATAAAACGGGAGCAGCTCATATGGGGTTTCTGACTCTTAGTGGTGGAGAAAACCTTGTTCCACTGGATGGGCAACACCGCCTTAAAGCCATTGAGTTCGCTATAACCGGGCGTGACGAACGGGGAAAGGACATTGACGCAATAAAAACACCTTGTGCCCAGCTTGCCGATGAAGATGTTACCGTGATCCTTGTCCCCTATGAAGTCCGCAAGGCTCGCCATATATTCACGTGTGTTAACCGCTATGCGAAGCCAACGACAGCCGGTCAGAACTACGTTACTGATGACAATGATGTTATCGCCGTTCTCTCCCGCGAAGTGGCTAATGACCGGATTGGTGGGCGACTCGCGAAATACACCGGTAATACCCTGGGCCCTAAAGATGGTGAATTCACGACCCTGTCCACGATCTACAATTGCAACGAAAATATCATCCTGCAAACTTTTCCTGAAGGTAAAATAGATAAAACCAACCGACCGAGCAGGGAAAAGGAGGCTCTCTACAGGAAGAAGGTGAAGGAAGTTTGGGGAAGCCTACTCGACGACATTGACGTCTTCGCTGATGCCCTCAGCGATACCGAAGAGACTGGTGACGAAAAGCGTCGAGAAATAAGAAAAAGCAACTTGTTGGGCAAACCTGTCGCTCAAGAATGCCTGGTACGTGCTTTTGTGAGTCTCACTCACTCCCCCAACACTCTGTCTTATGAAGAGGCATGTAAGAAGCTGAATGCGTTGCCATGGAGTATCACGGAAGAGAATCTGAAGATATGGCAGCGTGTCCTCTGGTCAGGCGGAACAGACGGCAGGATCATCACCAAAAACCGCGCTTTGGCGACAGACCTTGTCCTCTACCTTGCAGGCAAGCCATTTACCTCTGAAGACAGGGACGCATTGCGGTCTAACTATCTCAAGCAGTTTCCAGAATCCGAGCGAGCAGGGAAAGACCTGCCTGAACTGCCCGAACGCTGAGCAGGCCTGTCTGGTGACTCGCTATCCCGCCGATCGGCATCTTCCTGTATGACCCACTCCTTCCCCTTGCTGGGCATGACGGTGGGCTGTGCCTCCGGAGTCTGGAACAACTCGATGTAGCGCTGATACCTGAAGTGGCGGTTGCGCGCGCGGCCGGTGAATTCCTGCACGATACCACACTTCACCATTCGATCAATCAGGTTGTTGGCCGCCGGGTAGGTTGTGCCAATGAGACGCTGGACATCCTTTACCGCAATGATGGGGTGTTGGTAGAGGTGCTTCAGCGTGCGATGGCCATTTCCTGCAGAGCGGCCAAGGCTCGTGTCTATCAGATCGCGATGCTCCTCGCGAAGATCAAGGATTCGGCGTGCGGTGTCGGTTGCCTGTTGGCTCACCTCAACGACACCACGCAGGAAAAAGATCAGCCACTGCTCCCAGTTGCCGGTTTCGCGTACCGATTGCAGTTCCTCGTAATACCGCCCGCGGTGCCGTTTAAAAAAATGCGAAAGATACAGCACGGGTTGGAATAACACCTTTTGCTGGCAGAGCAGAAAGGTAATGAGCATCCTGCCTGTGCGGCCGTTGCCGTCGAGAAACGGATGGATGGTTTCGAACTGGGCATGTGCCAACCCAATCCAGACGAGCACAGGAAGGTCTCCGTGGTCGTGGAGGAACATCTCCAGTTTCCCCAACGCCTCAGGCACTTCGTGCGGCGGCGGGGGAACGAAAGCGGCTTCGTGCAATGTGCACCCGCCAGGCCCAATCCAGTTCTGGCTGGTTCGTAACTCACCCGGCGTGAGGCGCGAACCGCGTACTCCCTGAAGAAGTTTGCCGTGGATTTCACGGATCAGCCGCACGGAAACCGGGAGCGCGTTCAGCCGTTGAAGGCCGTGATTCATGGCTCCGATGTAATTGATTGTCTCAGCGACATCCCGTTGGGTGGTGGAGGTGAAGACTCTGGCTTCTGCTTCCAGCACGTCCTGCAACGAGCTTTGTGTGCCTTCAATCTGGCTGGACAGCACCGCTTCTTTGCGCACATACATCAACACGAAGAGGTCGGGGTTGGGCAGTGTCCGGATGGATCCATCCAGTCGCCCCAAAGCAATGTCGGCTGCCGACAGCAGAGCCTGGAGTTCCCCGTCAATTCTGACCGGTGGGTCTGGCGGCAGTGGTGCTGGAATGAATGCCTGGTACCCGCCCGTTTGTTTGACGTACCGTCCGGCTCTGGTTGATGGTTCAACGCGGTTTTCCATTGACAGGGCTTCGTCTCAGAATGTGTCAGAACGCGTACATGGCTGATAACTGGTCAAGCCTGTTGTGTGTGGTGGGTGACCACAGAACATCGGAATGCACTATAACAAAGGCTACCTTTTAATATGGCGTGAAATCATCTCTGTATTAAATGCTGTGTCTAGTACGGATAGATTATAACTCCATATGTTGTCAAGGCGTTAATATGGAAGTACATCGTCTCTGTATTAAGCTCTACGTATACTATGTGATGATGGCAACCCCATATGTTGTCAAGGCGTTAATATGGAAGTACATCGTCTCTGTATTAAGATCTACGTATACTTATGGGATGATGACAACTCCATATGTTGTTAAGGCGTTAATATGGAAGTACATCATCTCTGTATTAAGCGCTACATATACTATGGGATGATGATAACCCCATATGTTGTCGAGGCGTTATCATGGGGGTCTGGTACTCACTAATTCTGATGCTCGAAGCCGGCTGACCACCCCCAGGCCTCCCCTGCTACACACGATGGTTCTTTTTGATGTAATCTTCTCCTATGACTTCTGTCCCCACCTGCCCAACCTGCCGGCGGGCCGTGCCTCCATCGGCGCGCTATTGTCCGGATTGCGGGAAACAGATTGAACAGGAATCAACCGAGACGTCCCGGTCGAAGGAAATCCTTAATCTTCGGATCTTGTACGGCATGGTGGGTCTGTTGATTCTGGCGGTGCTGTTTCCACCGTGGGAATCGCCGCCCGATACGCCTCCCGCTTATCTCGGTATGCACTTCCTGCTGAATCCCCCGGAGCCTGGGGCCGTGGTGAGTGGGCTCCTGCAAACCGTGGAGCTGGCCACAGTGGCCATTGGCGGGCTGTATCTGGCCTGGGTGTTTCGGGATAAGCCATGAAACAGAGCCTGTCTGTTGGGTGGAATCCAACGCGACAGGGACGGATCGGCCAATGTCATCGCACACCGGATGGATGCGGCAGGACGGGACGCTGGCATTGCCACGGGCACCGACACGCCGTCATTCCTGCTTACAGTCCGCAGGTACGACAATGAATGCCCCCAACACCGCCACGGTGCACCCCAGCCTGCCCCCGCCGGCTTGCCAAACTGCCCTCAACCCTGGCCCTCTCCCAAAGCATGCCCCTGGCGCCCCGTGCGACCAGGGGGGAAAGGGAACCCCGGCTCCTGCACGCCCCGCGCGGTGCAGTTGAGATTTCACGAATGCCAGCCTACAATCCCGCCCATGACGCCCGATGACATTGCTCAACGCTTTCAGGAAAGCGGAGAGGTCAAAATGCAGTTCGTGCACGCCCACGCCGACCGGATGGTGACAGTGGCAGCCTTGTTGGGCGAAACGGTGCGGTCTGGCAGGAAAATTCTGCTGTTCGGCAACGGCGGCAGTGCCACGGATGCGTCACATATCGCGGCGGAATTTGTGGGACGCTATGAACGGGATCGGATGCCGTTGCCCGCCCTGTCCCTGCACGCGGAAGGGGCAGCGGTGACGTGTATCGCGAATGATTACGGGTACACGGATGTGTTTGCACGACAGATCGACGCGCTGGGGTGCCCGGGCGACGTCGCCATCGCGATCAGCACCAGCGGACGCTCGCCAAATGTGGTGAAGGGCGTCGAAGTGGCCCGACGAAAAGGCCTGGTCACGGTGGGCTGGACAGGCAAGGACGGAGGCGCGCTCGCCACGCTGGTGGATTATCTGTTCCTCGTGCCGTCACACGTCACAGCCCGCATTCAGGAATGTCACATTACGCTTGGCCATGTGTTGTGTGAAATGGTCGAAGAGTCGCTCGTTGCGCACGCCTCGTAAGCCGCCCCCACCCGCTGTCCGTCCTCTCGACGTGTCCCGCCTGAAAACCTATCCCCTGAACACGCGGCGGAGTAAGGTCGGGATTGCCGACGGCGCCGTTCCCTGGACAGCAGGACGCTCACTGTCTGCCTTTCTGTCGGCCCTCCCCGCCACGCTCGCGGTGACGACGCTGCGAAACCTGGCCCGCGATGTGGCCGCAGCCAGACAACGGGGACGGCCGGTGATTCTTGGCATGGGAGCACATCCGACAAAGGTGGGACTGAATCCGGTGATCGTTGACCTGATGAGACGGGAAATTGTCACGGCGGTCGCGGTGAACGGGGCCGGGGTCGTGCATGATTTCGAGTTGGCGTTCATGGGACATACGTCGGAGGATGTCGAGGCGGAAATTGATTCCGGCCGTTTCGGCATGGCTGAGGAAACAGGCCGAATGGTGAACGAGGCCATCATGGAAGGGATGCAACAGGGCATCGGAATTGGCGAGGCCGTGGGCCACTACATCCTGCGGCGCCGGGCGCGGTTTCCACACTGGACGACGAGTTTTCTGGCGACGGGCGCGCAACGCGGCATCCCCGTCACGGTGCATGTGGCCGTCGGGACGGACATTGTGCATATGCACCCGTCGGCAGACGGTGCCGCACTCGGTGCCGGATCGTTGCTGGACTTTCGAAAACTGGCCGCGGTGGTATCCACTATGGAGCGAGGGGTCTATATCAATCTGGGATCCGCGGTGCTCCTGCCCGAGGTGTTTCTGAAGGCCGTCACGATGAGCCGGAATCTGGGGAAGCCGCTCAAACACATCACCACCGCGAACATGGATTTTCTCCCGCACTACCGCCCGCTGACCAATGTGGTGAAACGTCCTACGCAAAAGGGCGGGCGGGGGTATTCCTTGACGGGCCACCATGAGATTATGTTGCCCCTGCTGGCGGCCGCCATTATTGAGGAACTGGATGGCCGTCCCCGTCCCCTGGTCAAGCATGCCCCTGGCGCCCCGTGCGACCAGGGGACGGAGGGGCCCCTCTCCCAAGGGAGGGATGGAATGGGACACGGTCATGGAGGCCCTGGATTCCTGCGTGCGCAGGAATGACGACCGGGGGGCGGCGCCCTGTCTCACCGCCTTCCCGCTCAACTCACTGCGGGAATGCCTGCCCCTGGCGCCCCGTGCGACCAGGGGACGGAGGGAGCCCCACCCCCGCCGGCATGCCTCGACCGTTCAGCCTGTGTCCGGGTTGTCGGCGTCGCGGGTGGGGAGCGTGAAGACGAAACGGCTTCCCTGTCCCGGTGTGCTGTCCACCCAAATCCGGCCGCGATGCAGCTCCACCAGGCTTTTCGTAATGGCCAGCCCCAGCCCCGCTCCCCGCGTCGCTCCCTGCACACTCGTGGCGTTGTTCCGGCTTCGATAGAAACGGTCGAACACCTGGGGCAGGTCTTCCGGCGGAATGCCGCAGCCGGTATCCTCGACGCAGACCTGCACGGTGTGGTCGTCCCGTGGCGTGAGCGCAATCGTAATACGGCCGGAGGGGGGCGTGAATTTCATGGCGTTGTGCGTGAGATTCGTCATGATCTGGAGAATTTTATCCCGGTCGCCACGGATGGGAACGAGGTCGGGCGGGTGTGTGATCTGCAACGTGACGGATTGCTTCTCGGCCTGGGGACGGAGCTGTTCGATGACGTCTTCCGCGACCGGTACGAGTGCCACGTCGGTTGGCGTGAAGTCGACGCGGCCGGCCTCGATACGGGAGAGGTCCAGCAGGTCGTTCAGCATGCGGGTGAGGCGGTCGATGTTATGCGTGACCCGCGTGAGGAAAAACACCTGTCGATCGCTCAGGGGGCCGGTGAAGCCGTCCCGCATGCTTTCCACCAGCCCTTTGATGGCGGTGAGGGGCGTCCGCACTTCATGGGACGCAATGGAGACAAAGGTCGATTTGAGTTGATCGAGTTCGCGCAGTTTGGCGTTGGCTTCTTCGAGGGATCGGGTGCGTTCCTGAATCCGGCTCTCCAGTCCCGCGTTCAGTGCTTCGATTTCGTGATAGGCGTCGGCGTTGTCCAGGGCAATGGCGACTTGATTCGCCACCGTCACCATGACGTGCACATCGTCCCCGGTCAGCGCATGTTCGATGGAGCGGTTGACGGTCAGCGAGCCGAGTATCCTCTCCTTGGATTCCCGCTCAACTCCCTGCGGGAATGCATGCCCCTGGGTTTGACCAGGGGACCGAGGGGGTGCCTTGAGGGGAACCGACAGACAGGATTGCACGTTGGTCCGTTGTGCCAGTTGCCGGTTGAGCGGATGCAGCCGGGGCCATGCCTGCCGGAGATCGTTGATGAGCAGGGGGCGCCCCTGGAGCAGCACTTCGCCTTCGATACTGGACGCATCGGTGACGGGGATTTCCATGCTTCGTGCATACCGGGTCACGTCGGGCGGGGCGCCGAGCATGCGGGCGTCGTAGGCTATCTGCCTGTCCCGGTCAAAAAA
Organism: Nitrospirales bacterium; assembly: GCA_007570995.1. Lineage (GTDB taxonomy): Bacteria > Nitrospirota > Nitrospiria > Nitrospirales > UBA8639 > Bin75. The sequence goes on along the minus strand of RKSG01000181.1, from coordinate 12,737 downwards.
CGAAATCATGACGAGGTCGTAGTGGAGTTCGGTCATAATCGTGTGCAGGACGTTCTTCAGCAGGGTTTCCCGGTCCAGTGTCGCGTTGAACTCCAGCCCCGTTTGATACAGGGTGGTCAGTTGACTCACCTTCTGTCGCAGTTCCACTGCTGTGCGTTCCTGGTCCAGATAGGCTTCCCGCAGTTCCTCGTGGTGCGTGTTGACGGAGGTGACCTGTTCCTTAATCAGGTGTTCCCGCTCGTCCGCTTTCTGCTTGAGCCCGTACCAGTGACCGGCAAACCAGGTGGTCAGTCCCGGGATGACGGCCCACGTGCCGGCCTCGACCCACGACAGCTCCGGGTGTGCCCATCGGAGATACCCCAGTGCGCTGCCGCTCACCATCGTCCCGACCGTGGTCCATTGCACGCGTGTGAAAAACGGCTGGGTCGGCCAGTGGAATTCCCATTCGCAGCACTCGTCCCCGTCTGCTATGCACTGGAGGTCGCGCACACTGGCAAAGCCCAGATGGTGAATGTACTGGGGCACGGCCAGGAGCCCGGCCTTGGAGGCCTGGCAGACAATGTCGGCGCACCGTTTCCGGTAGGGGCCGAACTGCTGATAGATATGGTCGGCAAATTTCATGCTGAGCACGGCCGAGTTGTGGGTGACGTCCCGTGCCGTGAAGTGGATGGACCCTTTGGCAAACTTTTCGCCGAAGTGAGGGAACATCCTGAAAATTTGCGAAACGGAGAACGGACGGCCCAGGGTTTGAATGACGGGGGAAATGAATTTGTGTTTGCCCATTTCAAACTGGAAGCGGGGGTTGCCGGACAGCAGGATGCAGAATTCTCCGAGGTAGCAGGTAAATTCGTAGGAGTAGCTGTTCCAGACATTGCGGAGAAACTGGTCGGTCACATGATAGGCCGGGTTCCCGATCCGGGCGTTCAGCAGGTCGCAGAGTCGTTGCACCACGTGGGGGGTGGTGTCGTCTCCCTGGGGCGTGCCGGCCACTTCTTCCAGGTATTCGATGTTGGCTCTGACCGTGACTCCGCTCACGTCACGAATTTTGTCCCCGCTCGGCGTGAGACCGAACGGGCGAAATTGCATGAGTGGCCTGTCGAGGATGGTCCGGTTTTTGGGAAACAGCTCCATGGTGCATTCAGCACGACCCACCGTCCCCTGGTCGCACGGGGCGCCAGGGGCAGGCATGCCTGCCTCTGAGCGGGCATCTCAGGCTCCGCACGCGACCGTGAAGAGCGTCCTGTCTTCCAGGCGCATGCAGGCCAGTGAGTGTCCCCAGACGCACCCGCCGTCCAGTGCGATATGCCGTGCCTCCACGCGTATGCCGAGTGCCGACCAGTGTCCGAAGACGACCGTTTCCGTCCGGGGAGGGGAGAGGTGAAACCAGGGGTGCAACCCGGCGCGGGCTTCTTCGGGGGGGCCTTTGAAGGAAAAGTCGAGGAGGCCTTCCGATGAGCACAGTCGCATTCTTGTCAGCACGTTGGTGACAAATCCGAGGCGGGCTGGTGATGGCATGGCGTCGTCCCAGCGGGTTTCGTCGTTGCTGTAGATGAACGGCAACAGTGTTCGGTACTCGTCGGAGCGCAGCGCGTGTTCGACTTCCCCGGCCAGGGCCAGGGCATGGTCGACGCTCCATTGCGGAAGGATGCCGGCGTGGACGAGCAGGTAGGCGCCTTCGCGGTAGAGCAGGGGGCGTCGTCGGAGCCAGTCCAGCAGGGTTTCTGAGTCTGGTGCATCCAGGACGGCGTGCAGGGTGTCGTGTTTTCGGGGCTGCACGGCGGAGCCATGAACAGCCAGCAGGTGCAGATCGTGGTTACCGAGCACGATGACGCAGTGGGAGTCGAGGCTTTTGAGCAATCGCAGCACGTCCAGTGATCGGGGGCCTCGGTTGACCAGGTCGCCTGTGAACCACAGTCGGTCACGGGCGGGGTCGAATCGAATACGATCCAGCAGTTTCTGGAGGGGGGTCAGGCACCCTTGAATATCGCCGAATGCGTAAGTGGCCACAGGGTTTCCTTCCGACGGGCTTGTCCCGTGGACATTAGCCGGAACCTCAGGTTGGTGGCAAGGGGGGCTGGCGGGGAATGGTGTGTCCCCTGTTGTCCGGCAAGTCGCGCCAGGCTGGGGGATCTGGGCAAGCCGCCGGGGGCAGGGGCTGTGGTTCCCTCTCCCCCTGGTCAAACCCAGGGGCATGCTTTGGGAGAGGGTTAGGGTGAGGGGCGGCTTGGACAACACCCTTGAATCGTATAAAGACTGACAGGTACGATCCGGCAATTTAGTGTCCGTAACGCACCGCTGATGCGTGGCAGGAGAACCGACACCATGGAACGTATCTGTGAACCGGAAGTCATGGATGGAGAAGAACAGGCGAAGGTCTATGCCCACGCCGATTTCGCGGAAGAAAATCAGGGGTTCGTTAATCAGTTTCTGGCATATTACCCCGAGGTCGAAGAAGGCACCGTCCTGGATTTGGGCTGTGGCCCCGCCGATATTCCGATCCGGCTACTTCGGAGTCGTCCCGCCTTGCACGTCGTTGGGGTGGATGCGTCCGGGCCAATGTTGCACTGGGCACACGAAGCTGTTCGGCAGGCAGGCATGCACGATCGCATACGTCTCCTCTGCGGTCGATTCCAGGATTGCCGGCTGGAGCAGCCGGCGGATGCCGTGATCTCCAACAGCCTGGTTCATCATGTGCCCAACCCGTTGCAGTTCTGGTATGCGGTGAAAACGCTGGCCCGACCGGGGGCGCCGGTCCTCATCATGGATTTATTGCGGCCCGATATCCCGGAAGAGGCCCGTGAGCTGGTGGAACGGTACGCGGCGAATGAGCCCGAACAACTGCAGCACGATTTCTATCATTCCCTGTTGAGCGCCTTCACCGAAGATGAGGTCGCGGCCCATCTGGCCGAAATGAATGCAAGCCGTCTGCTGATTGACGTGCCCGATGACCGTCACTGGATCGTCTCCGGGCATGTATGAGGCGCGCACACGCATCGGGGATACGGGAAAGCATTGCAGACTGGATTCCTGCCCCTGGTCAAGCATGCCCCTGGCGCCCCGTGCGACCAGGGGGCCAGGGGCAGGCGTCCGCAGGAATGACGAGGCCGTCCAGGCCCTGCCTTGACGGGATATGAGGTGGGTGGCTAGTGTGCGTCCCGACTGGGGGATCGTCTAGGGGCAAGACAACAGATTTTGGATCTGTGAACCCAGGTTCGATTCCTGGTCCCCCAGCCATATCCTGCCTGTCTCCGCACTGGTGTCCCCCGTGTCTGTTGCCGGCTCGAGAGCAACGTTTGGCCGGTCTGTTCGCACTGCCTTCCTTGAAATGAAAGGTCTGAACCGTGAGCGATGCGTCTCCCGATGCCTATCGGGAATCCGGGGTTGACACCACGTTGGCCGTAACGTCCCTGGCCGGTTTGATCGAGCGGTTCAGGAAAACGTGGACCATCCCCGCGGGACAACCCGGCAATGTTCGGCTGCCCTTCGGGTTGTTCGCCAACGTGATCGAAATCGGCCACAATCACGGCATCGCCATGACCGCTGATGGTGTGGGATCCAAGGTCCTGATTGCCCAGCGCATGGGGCGGTATGACACCGTCGGCATTGATTGTGTCGCCATGAACGTCAACGATCTGCTCTGTGTCGGGGCGACCCCCCTGGCCATGGTTGATACGCTTGCCGTTCAGGAACTTGATCCGGACTGCCTGGAGGGCATTGCCGAAGGGTTGACCGAAGGCGCCAGGCAGGCGGGCATCTCCATTCCCGGCGGGGAACTCGCTCAGATGAGGGATGTGGTGAAGCATGAGGCGGGGAAAGAGGGCAAGGGGTTTGATCTGACCGGCTCCGCCATCGGGATCGTGGCGCTGGACAGGATCATCGTCGGGGAGGCCGTTCAGCCTGGCGACGTCGTCATTGGCATTGCAAGCAACGGGGTGCACAGCAATGGTCTCACCCTGGCCAGAAACGTGCTCGCACAGGACGTGTCACTCTACGACAAACCGTATGCTGAGCTTGACGGGCAGTCGTTGGGTGAAGCATTGCTCAAGCCCACTCATATCTACACACGCGAAGTCCTGCCTTTCCTCAGCGGGGAAGGGGATCTTGACGTCAGGGCATTGATACACCTGACCGGCGACGGGTTCCTGAATTTGCGTCGCGTCCGCTCCAGGGTCACGTTTGTGCTGGATACGCTCCCGCCGCCGCCGCCCGTCTTTTCCATCCTGCAGCACCTTGGTGACGTCGCCGCTGCAGAAATGTTTGCGGTGTTCAACATGGGCATCGGGTTCTGTCTGGTGGTGCCAGCCCATCAGGCGGACAGGACGATTCAAATGGTGACCCGGTTCGGGAAACGCGCCTGCCGGATCGGGTATGCGACCGACCGGGGGCATGACGACTGGGAGGTCATCATCAAAACCGGTGACGTGCGCCTGCGTGGCAAGGGGAGCCGGTTCGAAACGTTTGCATGACGCCGGCCTCCGGTAGATCCACCACAGCATCGTGACGAGACAGCGGTTCCCTCTTCCGTTGGGAGAGGGCTAGGGCGAGGGGCGGTTTGGCATGCCGGCGGGGAGATGTGCCCGCCGTACAGGCGACCCACAGAAACGTGTCCACGTACTCCGGTGGGATACGACGAAAGATTTGTGCACCGGGTGCGGGATTTCACAGAGAATCCGGTTCGTCAATCGTGTGGTGGATGACCGGGTTTCGGGTCGGAACCTGCTTGCTCCTTATAGATGTATTTTCGCCCGATCAGGATCAGGCTGAGTGCTATGACCAGTGAAACGGGTACAAACAGGCCCGAGAACAGAGTGTAATCGTCGATCATGCCCAGATGTGCCAGTGCCTTGAACACGTGCTCCCCCAGCCCGCTCATATAATACGAAATGACAATGAACGACATGCCTTCGATTGTACGCTGAAGAATGGCCTGGCTGCGGGTTGTCTTATCCACGCTGCGCAAGAGTTTCAGGTTCTGGTCTTCCAGCGCCAGATTCTGATGTTGCATCTGAAGCTCCACCTTGGTGCGGATCACCGCGATGGAGCCTTGAAAATCCTGCCCGAGTGCGCCGATACGCTTGAGTAATTGCTGGTACCCGTCGGCGACCCCGATGGTTTTGCCGTCCACGTATTCAGAAACCGGTCGGCAGTCTGCAACCGGCTGTTCCTGCAGCAACGTGACGTTGGCGCGAATGATGCGGTCATACGGCACGGAGGCCGACAGTTTATACCGCATGGATTCGGCCATCCGGCTGACGTTCATAAAGCCCTGCGTCATCATGGTGAGCCAGCGCTGGAGCGTCTGCGGCGTGGCGGTCTCGATCTCCGTCGTGATGACGCCGCGTTGCCACAGATGGTCCTGTTCGTACTGGTGGACCTGATCCACGGCCTGGGCAAAGGCCTGGTACGGGAACAGGATCAGGTGTGTGTAGTTGGCAATGGCCACGAGCGTGTCAATGGTACGGCCCAGGTGTGTGAGCAGCGTGTCAAACGACGGCGACGTGATGAGATAGCGCTCGCGTTGATACTCATCCGGCGTGAACGTGGTCATGACCGCGATCTCGTGTCCGAAGATCCGGCTGCCGTAGAGGTGCGGGCCGGGCATCGTGTTTTTGACTTCTTCGGCGGTCAGGCTCGTATGCGGCAGGACCAGCAGATCCAGCGCATTGACGGACACGAGGGGAACCAGTGGCATGGCGTAGTCGGGAAACCCGAGCGGCCCGAATGCCAGCGGGGTGAGTTTATCGTCGGGCATGTGCCACACCTGGTAGCTGTAGTATTCGGTGTGGGCTTCCCACGTGACGAGTAACCGGTCGCCGTTGGGTGCCACTTTGGCCCCGTGGCCGAAGTTTCCGTGGATGACCCAGTGTTCTTCGGGGACGTCCAGACATTGCAGGAGATGACGGAATTCCTGGCGGCTCTGCGGGCGATCCGTTGGCGGATTCGTCATGCGATGGGCGACATGATGAATATGTGCCGGCAGGTCAAGCCATTCCTCCAGATATTTCCTGGACGGTTGATGCAGGTATCGGGGAAAGACCCTGGTGGATTCTGTACGTTGGTGACGCATGACGTGTATCAGTCCCCCGTCGTCCCCTGGTCGCCCGGGGCGTCAGGGGCATGCATGCCTGCGCATGCAGGAATCCAGTCCGCAACGTTCTCCCGTATCCCCGGTCTGTCATTCCTGCCCCTTCCTCCGTCATTCATTTCCTGCAATCCCCCGTCGTCCCCTGGTCGCCCGGGGCGCCAGGGGCATGCATTCCTGCGCACGCAGGAATCCAGTCTGCAATGTGCTCCGGCCTCCCTGGTCGGTCATGCCCGTCCCTCGCGTCGTCATTCCTGCGCACGCAGGAATCCAGTCTGCAACATTCTCCCCTATCCCTGGTCTGTCATTCCCGCCCCTCCCTCCGTCATTCCCGCCTTGATCGGGAATCCAGGCAGGCAAAGGGTATCAATGGGAACACGACGAGGCCTTTTCGCGCAACCCGTGACTGGCGCCGTGCCGGGTGCCGCAGCGGGGGCAGGGTTCCCTCTCCCCTTGGGAGAGGGCCAGGGTGAGGGGCGAAGCACCGGATGGACGTTGACGTACGGCGTCGGGCTGGCTAGAGTCTGCCCTTTCCTGTCACCGGCACAGAACGTTGCAGTACTGTGCCGACAACCCCGGGAGTGTCCATCATGCGTGAAGCGTGGAATCATCCCACGGTCATCAACACCGATTTCGCCGGCCTTGGCGAAAAGCGACACGGCAAAGTGCGGGATCTCTACGACCTCGGTGACTGCCTGTTACTCGTGGCCACTGACCGCATTTCGGCCTTTGACGTTGTGCTGCCGGAAGGAATCCCCGGCAAGGGCTATGTGCTCACGCAACTGTCCAGGTTCTGGTTTGATCGCCTGTGGTGCCCGTCCGTCCCCTGGTCAGAGCCAGGGGCATGCATTCCTGCGCACGAAGGCATCGTGCCGCATCACGTGCGGACGATGACGCCCGACGAATTTCCCGAGGCGTGCCGGCCGTACAGAGAAGTGCTGGCCGGTCGAAGCATGATTGTGGAGAAAGCCGAGCCGCTGCCCGTGGAATGTATCGTGCGCGGGTATCTGGCCGGGTCGGCGTGGAAGGAATATCAACGTCAGGGAACGGTCTGCGGCCAGCCGTTGCCCGCGGGACTGCGGGAATCGGAATCATTCCCCGAACCGCTCTTCACGCCCTCGACGAAAGCCGTGGACGGGCATGACGAAAATATCTCCTGGGACACCATGAGGGGTCTGATCGGCGACGATACGGCCGAGCGCGTTCGGCAGGCCAGCGTGGCCCTGTATCGCCACGCTGCCGAGTTGGCCGAGGAGCGTGGGATCATCATTGCCGATACGAAGTTTGAATTCGGGTGGCATCGGGCCACGGGGCGGCTGCTGGTCATTGATGAATTACTCACGCCGGACTCTTCGCGTTTCTGGCCCAGGGATTCCTACGAGCCCGGGAAGTCACAACCCAGTTTTGACAAGCAGTTTGTTCGAGACTATCTGGACTCCACGGGCTGGGATCATACCCCGCCCCCGCCCCATCTGCCCGAAGACGTGATTGCGCAGACAAGCGCGAAATATCGTGATGCGCTGGAACGATTTGTGGGCGTGTAGGGTGGTGTCACAGTCCGCCGGGTTCCTCTCGTCTCTCGCGTCCCTCAAGGGATTGCCTTGAAGATCTCACCAGGTCAGAAGAAGCCTGTCCTTCACCGTCTCTGTCTCTAATGTTTGACCCTCCATCTGGCGGATCCCGAGTGAGGCAACGTGGCCAGGGACAACAAATTCTTTCGGTCGAATACCGAGCTGTTCGTCATTCTGACGATTCTGTGCCTGGTGGTTCTGTGGACCATCAATCGCGTGTTTGCACCCGATACGCCCGGCGAGGAACCGCGCGACCCTCCCGAGATTGAGACGGCAAGCGACGTCACCGTTGCCAACATCCCGCTGGCCACGGGTAAGGAGCCTATCGAGAAAATTTTTGTGCAATCGGGATGCCCGGTCTGTCACACGATTCCAGGCATTCGCGTCGCCAAGGGACAGGAGGGGCCGAAGTTGGAACTGGGCACAAACGCCCGGAAACGGTTGGCCGACCCGGCGTATCAGGGGAATGCCGGGACCGAGTGGGAGTACGTGCAGGAATCCATTCTGAATCCGGGTGCCTACATTGTGGCAGGCTATCGCGACCACGTGATGCCGAGGTGGTACGGCCAGAAATTGAGCGCCGCTGCCCTGGATAAAATGATTCGCTATCTGTTGAGGATTGAAGGCGTGCCGTGACGGTGGGCGGGGTTGCAGCAGTCCGGTTTATCGCGCTAGCATGCTGCGCGCGTTAAAACGTGCACAAATTGCTATGCATTTTAAACATACAAAAATAGTTTGTCGCGCTAACATTCTGTGACGTTAAAACGCTGTAACGTTCTGGCGCTTTTGCATGGAGGTAATTTATGGGTACAGGTACTCGCATGACAGTGTATTTGGATCCAGGTATCCATCGCGTCCTGAAGGTGAAATCGGCGGAAAGCGATCAAACGGTTTCCTCCATTATCAACCAGGCGGTGTGTGAGAAGTTCGGAGAAGATGCGATCGAGGATGCGCTCGATCTGCAGGCCATCGAGGAACGACGCAATGAGCCCAGTCGCCCGTTCGATGAGGTCCTCGCGGATTTGAAGCGTGACGGGCTCTTATAGTCTCCGGATCAGGAAGTCCGCTGAAAAAGAACTGCGCATGCTTCCTGAAAAGGATCTGAAACGGGTGGCCTCTCGGATTGTGGATCTTGTCGTCAATCCGCGACCGGCTGGTTACAGGGAATTGTCTGGGCAGGATCTGTGTCGAATCCGCCAGGGAAATTACAGGATTGTGTATGTCATTGACGAGGTTCATCGCAGGGTGGAGATCGCGAAGGTCCGTCACCGGAAGGATGTATACCGAACATAGCAGGAAGGGACGATAGTAGAAAATGTGTTGGAGTCCGTCGCCGCCGCTCGTTCCTTGGAAGCTGCCGGGTTACCCCCTGCCCACGCTGAGGCCGTGCTTGGGGCTGTGAAGCAAGCTCCCACACGACAGGCCGCCAACCTTGCCACGAAAGACCGCATCATCATCACTGTGGCTACCTCGAAGGCTGATGTATCCCCTCCCTTGTGAATTCGGGAAGCAGCGCTGGTTGCCTCTGTAGTGACGTTGCCCACCCTTGCCAATCTGATTACCCCGATGGTTGCCAGGCCACGTGGAGATGGTCGATCTGCCGTTTCCGCGTAAAGCCACCCACGGCGAAGATTCAATCGCCACACATTTCTCCTGTTACAGCACCCGCATGGCTTCTCCAGCTTCCCGCAGTGCCTGCACCACGCTCTCCAACTGTTCTTTCGTATGCTCCGAACTGACGGTAAGGCGCAGCCGGCTACTGTGCCTGGGAACCGTAGGCGGGCGGATGGCAGGGACATAGACGCCGGCTTCATACAGGGCTTGCGACATCTTCAATGCCGTCTCCGGTGACTTGACGAGGATGGGCAGAATCGGGCTTTGCGTGCGGGTCAGGTGAAAGCCCATGCCCTGGAGGGCCTCATGGAGATAGCGGCGATTGTCCCACAGGCGCGCGCGGCGTTCGGGTTCGTGGCGTATGATCTGAATCGCCGCCGTGGCAGCGGCAGCAATGGCCGGTGGTGAGGCCGTCGTGTAGATGAAGGTCTTTGAGGTGTTGATGAGATAGTCTTTCAGCGAAGTCGTTCCTGCAACGTATCCTCCGCTGGTGCCTACGGCTTTGCTCAATGTGCCCATCTGAATGAGAGCCTCGGGATTCAGGCCGAAGTGTTCAGCCGTTCCGCGACCGTGTTCCCCCATGACACCCGTGCCGTGGGCGTCGTCAACGAGGAGTGTGGCGTCATACCGGTGACAGAGCGTCAGCAGCTCGGCGAGGGGCGCAAGATCCCCGTCCATGCTGAACACGCCTTCAGTGACCACCAGGGCTGGACGGGCTTTCCCGCGTTTGCTGAGCACGGTCTCCAGATGGCCGACGTCGTTGTGGTGAAACACACGCAATGTGGCGTTCGATACCCTGCAGGCCTGTATCAGGCTGGCGTGGCAGGAGCGGTCGACAAGGGTGAGGCCGTTGCGGTCGCTGAGGGCAGGCAGGAGGCCCACATTGGTCGTGTACCCGGTGGCATAGGTCAAAACGGCTTCGACCTGTTTGAACCGGGCGAGGGCCTGTTCCAGTTGCTCGTGCGGGGTCATGGTGCCGGATATGAGACGGGCAGCCCCGGCTCCGACGCCCCATTTTGCGATCGCTTCCATGGCGGCCTGTTTGACGGCGCGATGGTTGGCCAGTCCCAGGTAATTGTTTGAGGCCATGGAAATGAGCAAGCGGCCTTTGATCGTGATGGTCGTCTCCGCAGGTGACTCCGCGATACACAGCCGCCTGCGCAGATGCCGGGCCTCCGCGTTGAGGATCTCTTGTGCAAAATCGCGTAGCATAACCGGGTGGTCAGGAAACTCGGTTGAAAGATACCACGGGGCTCAATCTTCGAGCGGGGCGTGGCAATCTTTGTGGAACGTCTCGGGCCAGCGTCGCCGGCCCGTGGGAGCGCGCTGGCAGGAGTTGACTTGTGGATAACGCAGGTTTACCATGACCTTCCTCGCGTTCCGGCCGGAGGAAACAGGCAAGTGGCCCGGCCAACGGGAGGCCGCAGCCGGAGGCACAAACGTTTTTCACCAGACCCATCATGATGCACAACAGGTGAGGGAACCCATGGCACAGCTTACAGGAGCCGAAATTTTTCTGGAAGCCTTGAAACGGGAAGATGTGAAAACGGTTTTCGCGCTTCCCGGCGGAGTGGTCCTGAAAATTTTCGATGTCCTGCACCAGCAGCATGACATTGAAGTCATTTTGACCAGACACGAGCAAGCCGCCGGACATATGGCGGAAGGCTACGCGAAAGCCACAGGGAAACCCGGCGTGGCATTGATTACATCGGGTCCCGGCATGACCAACGCGATTACCGCCCTGGCGGATGCCTACATGGATTCCGTGCCCATCGTGTGTTTTTCCGGTCAGGTTCCCACGGCGCTCATCGGGAACGATGCGTTTCAGGAAGCCGACAATATTGGTCTCAGCCGGCCGTGTACGAAGTACAACTTTCTGGTGCGGGACGTGAACGACCTGGCCCGAACGATTAAAGAAGCGTTTTACATTGCATCCACCGGCAGGCCTGGCCCCGTGCTGGTGGACATTCCCAAAGATGTTTCCATCGAAAAAGCCGAGTTCAAATATCCCGGCTCCGTTGCGATTCGGGGATACAACCCGACCTACGAAGGCAGCAAGTGGAAAATCAAACAGGCTGTGGATGCCATTGCGAAATCTCGCCGTCCCATCCTGTATATCGGGGGCGGGGTGCAGTTGTCCGGGGCTGCCAGCGAAGTGCGCGAACTTGCCGAAATGACGCAGATCCCTGTGGATCAAACCTTAATGGCGTTAGGTTCGTTCCCTGGTCAACATCCGTTATCGCTGGGGATGCTTGGCATGCATGGCACGTATGTGGCCAACATGGCCATGCACTATTCGGACCTGGTCATTGCCGTCGGTGCCAGGTTTGATGATCGCGTGACCGGGCGGGTCTCCGAGTTCTGCCCGAGTGCCAAAATCATTCACATTGATATTGATCCCACCTCCATTCGCAAGAACATTCACGTGGATATTCCCATTGTGGGTGATTGCAAGTGCGTGTTGCAGGCGTTGAACACGATGTTGCGTGCCACGGTGAATGGTGATCAGCGGGCCTTACGCAAGCCGTGGTGGGATCAGCTGAATGAATGGAAGGCGGCCCATCCGCTCAGCTACCATCAGCAGGCCGATCAATTGATTAAACCTCAGTATATGATTGATCGTCTCTATCACCTCACCAGAGATCGTGATCCGATTGTGTCCACCGACGTGGGTCAGCATCAAATGTGGACGGCGCAATACTTCCATCTGAACCATCCCCGTACCTGGCTCACATCTGGCGGTTTGGGGACAATGGGATTCGGGTTTCCTGCGTCGCTGGGTGCCCAGGCGGCGTTTCGTCATCGACTGGTGTTATGTATCGCGGGTGATGGGAGCGTCCAGATGAACGCCCAGGAACTGGCGACGGCTGTGGTTGAGAAACTGCCGGTCAAGGTATTTATCATCAACAACCGGTTCCACGGCATGGTTCGGCAGTGGCAGGACCTGTTTTACGAGGGGCGTTATGCGTGCAGCTCGCTGGACACCACACCGGATTTTGTGAAGCTTGCGGAAGCCTACGGTGCGGCTGGCCTTCGGATTCAGCACGTTGGGGACGTAGACGATGGCATTCGTGAGGCGGTAGCCATTGAGAAGCCGGTCTTCGTTGATGTCATGGTTGACCAGTTTGAGAATTGTTATCCCATGATCCCTGCTGGTGGGTGCAACCATGAGATGTTGTTAGCCGACCCCCCGGAGTTACAGAAACGGCAGCCCGCGTCGTCGGTTGGTAAAAAGGAAAGTCACGACGCGATTTTGACCGCCTAGTCGGTTGCGGGAAAAGCCGTCCCCTGGTCAATCCCCCGTCATTCCTGCGGACGCAGGAATCCAGGGGTGCGGGCGCGGGGCTGGCCGGGCTGGTGCTCCTTCCGTCATTCCTGCGGACGCAGGAATCCAAGGGCTGGGTGCGGGCGCGGGGCTGGGCGAGTGTCCCCGCCGTCATTCCTGCGGACGCAGGAATCCAGGGGCGGGG
>RKSG01000122.1 GCA_007570995.1 Nitrospirales bacterium | reverse complement strand
GCCCAGGCGACAAGGCATTGACATCCGCCACCTGGACCCCGTGTGATCCGGGGCCTGCCATGGCTTCGTCATTGCGCGGGACCGGACCCTGTGTTATACACAACGGATAGTGTGGGTCTGGCCCGGGAGGCCGGCCCCTTCCCCGTATCGTCTCACATGCCCCCCGATGAATCCAGTCAACTCCGATGCCAATGTCTATGTGCTCAAGCCTCCGAATGCGGATGCACCAGTCAGGCCCCTCGCCCGCGACTATGCGCAGGAACTCAATCCTCAACAACTCGCCGCGGTGGAAGTCGTTGATGGCCCGGCATTAGTCATTGCCGGAGCCGGGAGTGGAAAAACCCGTGTCCTGGTGTATCGTGTGGCCCGGCTGATTGACAGCGGCATTGATCCGGCCTCCATTCTCCTGTTGACCTTCACCCGCAAAGCAGCACAGGAGATGCTGGGGCGGGTGGGATTGCTGATTGGCCCGCACAGCGATCGGGTGATGGGAGGCACGTTTCACTCCGTGGCCAACCAGTTACTCCGTCGCTACGGCCGTGCCATTGGCCTGGAGCCGGGCTTTACGATTCTGGATCGTGGCGATTCCGAAGACCTGGTCAACCTCCTCCGCGTGCAGGTTGGTCTCGGCGAGACCGGCAGGCGCTTCCCGCGCAAACGCACGATTGTTGAGATATTCAGCAAAGCCTCCAATACCCTGCGACCGCTCGACGACGTGCTCCTGAATGAGTACGCGCATTTTGTCGACTATCGCGTCGAGTTGGAGGCCCTGCAGAAAGCGTATGAAGCCACCAAACGTCAACGGCAGTTGGTTGATTACGATGATCTGCTGCTTCGCCTGCGCGAACTGCTCGCCGTGGATGATCCGGCCCGGCGGATGATCTCCGGCACCTGGCGCTACATTCTGGTTGATGAGTATCAGGATACCAACCGGCTGCAAGCGGAGGTGGTGAGACATCTCGCCGCCACACATGAGAACGTGATGGTCGTCGGAGATGATTCACAATCCATCTATTCATTTCGCGGTGCCACGTTCCGGAACATCATGGAATTTCCCGATCAGTTCCCGGGGACGCGGATTTTCAAACTGGAAGAAAATTACCGCAGCACGCAATCCGTTCTGGCATTAGCCAACGCCATTATTGAAGGCGCCACGGACAAATACAGCAAAACACTGTTCACACACCAGCAGCAGGGAGAACGACCGATCCTGGTCCAAACCGTTGGAGAAAACCCGCAGTCCCGGTTTGTCGTGCAGAAAATCCTGGAATTACGCGAGGAAGGCGTGCCCCTGGAAAACATGGCGGTGCTGTTCCGCTCCAGTTTTCACGCCTTTGATCTGGAAGTCGAGTTGGTCAAACAGGGCATCCCGTTTCTCAAGCGGGGCGGATTCAAATTTATTGAAACCGCGCATGTCAAGGATCTGGTCGCCCATGCGCGCATCGTCCATAACCCGCTGGACAACGTCAGCTGGAACCGTGTCTTGCAGTTAGTGGACGGTGTGGGGCAGAAGCGGGCGAAAGACCTGATTGCCCAACTCGTGGAGGCCGAAGCTTCGTATGAAGTCCTGCGGCAGGGTGGCGGGCGATCGGCGTTGGGGCTGTGTCACCTCGCCGAGGCGCTGGAATCCGCTTCCCAGGTGGAAGATGCCTCACCTCCCGATCAACTGCAGCGGCTGCTGAATTATTATTATCCCATCCTCAAAGAGCAGTATGATGATTATCCCAAACGCATCCGGGATCTGGAGCATCTCATGGTCATGGCGGAGCGCTATGCGAACCTGGAAGAATTTCTCGCCGATCTGACCCTTGAGCCACCCGAAACGAGCGTGACGGAGGTTGACGCGCCGGGTCGTGATGAACGCTTGGTGTTATCGACCATCCACTCCGCCAAAGGGCTTGAATGGCACTGTGTGTTCGTGCTCTGGCTGGTGGATGGACGGTTCCCGTCCACCTATGCGTTCCAGGACGAAGACGGACTCGAAGAGGAGCGGCGGTTGTTGTACGTTGCGGTGACCCGGGCCAAACGGCTTCTCTACCTGACGTTTCCTGTACAGGTGTATGACAAAATCACGGGGACCATCCTTTCCAAACCGTCCCGGTTTCTTGATGACGTGGATGCCTCACTGGTTGAGCCGTTGAGCGTGGTGGAGGACGGGGATGCCTGGAGGTGGCAGTCGTGAGGCGGAAAACGCTGGCATGGCACGTGGGCCTGGTGTGTGCCTGGCTCATCCTGGGCATGACCATGGTGGCCCATGGTGAGACGGATGTCGGCAGGACCGTCAGGACCTGGGCCAATCTCATCGAGCAGGCTGGGGAACTGGGGTTGCCGACCGGTTTTCTCAGGGACATTGATCCCGGGTTTGTCACGGTGACGTTCGAAGACCTGCGGACCTATGCCGCGGAATATCATCCCGAAGACCATCGCATGATTCTGAACCTGAGGTTATCGTTCAACAACGCCGGCGGGGCGTTGATGGATGTGGATCGCATGACCCATCATGACGTCAGTTTGCTGTATCACGAACTGCTCCACGCCTGGCTGGATTACCTGTTCAACGGGCCTGACCCCGGGGCTTTGAGTCCTCGGGCCAGTCGGGTCCTGGCGTTTGCCCGCGAGCAATTACACTGCCACTACCGTTTTGTGAGAATCACGCCCATTCGTCAGCGTCGGGAAACGGAGATGCGGTTTCTTTCCGAAGAAGATGCCTGGGAAGTGCTCAACGAAACCTGGGCCGTGTTTGTCGGGTGGCAGATCTGGACCAAGCTGGAGCAGCACCGCGAGGCCGGCAGGATTGGCCCGTGGACGGATGTCCTCTTTGAAGAGTGGGCGGCGCGGCTTGCGCGGGCCAATACCAGCGGAGCCTTACTTGGGTATTACGAGCCGGACGAGCCTGAGGAAAGACGCGTAGCGCGCAAGAGGTTTATCGCGCCGTCCAACGGTCTGACCCCGGAAGGCGCCGCGCTTCTGCTGGATGTTGTGCTGGAAGAACCCGACAATGTTGTGGCCAGAGGCAAGCTGGTTATCAACGACACGCAGGATACCTCAGAGGAAAAACTGGTCTGTGATTAGCCGAACGAATTGTGCCTGGGGCCGTGGAGCCTGTCCCCGTGAAGACGGGCGTGGGTTTCAGGGAACGTGCACCGGTTCGGTCTGCATCTCCGGTCCACGGCGTCATGCTGCGTCAACCCCTGTTCATGCCGGGGGCATGTTCCGCGTGTTGACGGGGAGCCGATGTCTTCCATGGACAAGCTCCATGCAAAGGTGCTACCGTCGCACTGGCTGTATGATTCATGAAATGAAATGGCGTTGTTCCCGAAGAAGCGCCTGTAGCTCAGCGGATAGAGCACTGGCCTCCGGAGCCAGGTGTCGCAGGTTCAAATCCTGCCAGGCGCGCCACGAATGTTGTCTCCTGCCGTGTGTGTGGGTCGTTAGCTCAGCTGGTAGAGCAGCTGACTCTTAATCAGCGGGCCACAGGTTCGATCCCTGTACGACCCACCAAAAATTTTCAGTCAGATCGTTCTGAATCCGACGCTGCGCAGATAATCAAAGGTGGGGTCGTAGTAAGATTTATTGCGTGTTGGATCGGATGAATCGCCCTCTGGAATGACAATCACCATTCCCTGACGAGCGCGCGTCAGCAAGACCCGATACGCATTCTTCAGATAGGTTTTGCGCTCCGGCTTGTGAATGTGTTTCCAGCGATCTCCATGGAATGACCAGTGTCCCCACCCTTGCGGTGTGTAACGAAAATCGGCGTCCCATGTAAGACATACCCAGTCCATTTCCAGGCCTTGAATATCAAATTCAGTGACAACATCCTCCAGGTAATAGGACGATCGTACATCCTCTTTGCCGTGTAAGAACCAATGGATCGGATTCACTTTTGGTCTTACATCAATCGCATGGGGCTTGAGTCGTTCTGCTTGGGAAGAAACCACTATGCCGTAGCGCTCCGAACCGCGTGCATGCTGGCGAAGCCATGCTTTCGCACGGTGCACATCTCGTGTCAGGACAATCGGATATCGCTCACCGATGTTGTGAAGTGTTTGCCGCGCACTCTCGTAATCTAAATCCAGCAGTTGCTTCACCAATAATGAGACGTGTTCGGCACGAAAAGACCGCATCGACACTGACAAATGCAATTCCTCTCTGGCAACGACGGTAGGGCGCTCCGTCACATGTGCGAGCGTGCCTTCGACATTGTATTCATTGTCGGTCAGGCGAGGCGAAAGGTACATTTTCCATTGTGGAAATTTCTCGGTGATTGCCTTGATCCACTCGCCGATACCTGCCTCTCCCGTGTTGATCTCCTGTCCTCCTCCCACAAGGCACACGATGGTTGCCCAATCGGTGTGCCTGTCCAAGCACGAGATGAGGAATGCTGGTTCAGACTGGTCGAAATCGGAAATACCTTTTCGGTGTTTCATGAAATTGGTGGTTTGCTCCTTGCTCCAGGCACGCTGTGCTTCATCAAAAAGTGCCACATGCTCAAGTGGAGCGCCTTTGTCCCTGATGCAGTCATCGCGGAAATTGTGCACATTCTGGATGAACGCCTTTACTTCGCGCCGTGCCGCACCGATATGGGTCTTGGGACCGCCGCTCTCTTTCCCACGTCTGACCTTGTCGCGTGCCAACGCTTCGCGCAGGATGTTTACCAACGGGCCATTGCCTGACAAGAACACGCTGTAGAGATCGCTGTCCTTGTCTATATGCTTGGTGGCAATATCCAGCCCAACCAATGTCTTGCCCGCTCCTGGCACGCCGGTCACAAAGCAAATTGCCTTGTGTGAATGCGTCTTCGCGGACCGAATAATCTCGGCGATGGTATCCGATGTATTCCGCAGGTTAATCGCACCGGCCTCGCTACGCGATATCTCTTGCACCGCATGACCGCTGTAAAGCGCAGTGGCAGCTTCTATGATAGTAGGCGTGGGACTGTAGCGACCATGTTCCCAATCCTCGGCGTCTATCGGTTCCCCATCGGCACGGGCCAACGTGTGGCGAATGGCAGCGGGAAGATTTTTGGCGTTGATGGAGATCGGGGCCAGCAGCTTATCTTTTTGTGGTGTTGTTTCAATCAGAAAATGTTGGCTGTCAGCCTTCGTTGCCACCAGAATCGGGGCAATGGTCGCGGTATGGCTTGTCTCATGAAAGTTTTTAAGGTCTAGTGCGTAATCGTATACCTGATCGACGGCAGACGGTATACACTCTTTCGCTCCCACTTTGAACTCAATCACAAAAATTACGTTTTCAATTATCGCCAGCACATCAATCCGGCCACCAAGGCGCGGAATGTCATATTCAAAATAAACTTTGCCGCGCCCGCGATACGAAGCCAGTACTCCCTTCATGATCCGGATTTCTGCCAGCCATGCGTCGCGTTGGGATTGTGTGACATCAAACTGGCTGCTACCGCTTAGCTTGCCCAAGCTGGTGTCTTCGTCCCTGTCAATGAAAGCGGTTATGTTGTCGGAATAGTAGGCGCGTTCCATAACTTCGTAGCGAGTTGGTGGCAGTCCGGATTTTTCTTGGGATTTCCTGTTGTTCATTCAAGTTTACAATCACTTGTCCCTTTTTGTCATTCCTGCGAACGGCCTGCCCCTGTGTCGACCATTGCGTATCGTTTCGTTACGATGGACGTTTCCTCATCCCACGAAAATCACCCCGCCTCTCCTCTTTGACGGCGAACAAACTGGCCCATTAAGGGCACGGCAAATGAATACTTGCCATGTCGATTTTGGTAGATAAGCCCGCGTTGTGAGAGTGCCGATAACATCTGATTGGCATGGCTTGGGCCAAAGGCATTGGAGAGTACCACCTTCGATTGTGCGACAACTTCCTGGACCGAAAACTCACCATCGCCGGAATCAATAAGGGCAACGACCGTTAGTAATTCCCGCTGGCGATCCGTGAGCTGCACCCATCGGCCAGCGAAGAAATCGGCATCGAGTTTCCGGATAATGCCCTCCATCGTGACGGAGAGATTGTGTTCAACAGCCGTTCCAGGGCCTGGAGTGTTCATCCAGACGTCGTACACCTCTCTGCAAATAAATTGAATGAAATAGGGATACCCATCCGAATGGTTGGTGATGGTCTCCACCGACTCGTCGGTGAAGTACAGGGGAACGTGAGCCATGTGTTCGACTGGCTTCGTGATGGCGTCTTTACATTCATCGTTTGACAGGACGGAGAGAGAAACGACGCGAAACATTCTCTCCGAATAGGTTCGAGCTTCAATCAGCTTCGGGACCAAGGTTGGCAGTCCGGTGAGGGCGAGCATAAACGGTACACGGGTTCTTTGGATAGACTGGAAAATGTCCAGGAGCATTGAAAGTGGATATTGACGTTCCTGCGGGTGATCGCACATCGTCTGCGCTTCATCGTACGCGAAAATAATTCCCTTGCGATCCTGTGCCTGCTGCGACATGGCATCCCATACCAGCATGAGCGCGTTTTTGATTTTGTCAGCAATCAGGCCCGGCGTCTCTTCGTAAATGCGTTGCAGTGTGTGGTAATCAAACCGTTGCGTTGTTACCGCCGCTGCGGGACTGGAAAAACCGATCCCGGGCTTTCTTGATCTTCGAAACGTCAGGCCTGCAGAGACAAGCGAGAGGTCTGTCAAAATTCTTTGCGCGATGGTTGCCTCGCTGACACTGGCAGATTCTGACAGGTCTGAACCAACCCACCCCCATTTCTCCTGAAACGCGATCGGCTTCAGCGATTCAAGCAGGACGGTTTTGCCAACCCCCCTCAGGCCGGTCAGCAGCAGATTTTCAAAGATCGTATGTTGCCGGAGGAGTTTGCGAAAGAGTGTTATTTCAGGTTCCCGTCCTGCCAAGTACGGCGGCATGTGTCCCGCACCTGGTGTGAATGGATTGCTGCTGATGTTTTGCACGATTATCAGAAACAGAAAAACAGTGACTGTCAGACAACCCTACTGGCCTGCCGCGTCGGTAGCAATCGCCATCGTGGTAATGCCGCTTTGTCTCACGATGTCCATGACTTCTACCACACTGCCGTGCGACACAGCTTCGTCGGCGTTGATGACGACGGCTGGGTGATCCTGATCGTTCAGCAGGCGCTGAAGGCGGGGGGCAAGCTCCGGGACAGTGATGGGTTCCTTGTTGAAGAACAGTTCGTCGTTTTCCGTGAGCGTGAGGGAAACATGATCGGGAATGTCATCGGTCGCTGTGCCACTCCCCGGAAGATCCACCGGCATGCCTTTTTCAAGCGTCATGGACAGCGTGGCGATCATGAAAAAGACCAGCAGAAAAAACATGGTGTCAATCATGGGAATGATCTCGATCCGGGCTTTTTTGCTGGCGGTGGCAGGAAGTTTCATGGGAAGGGGTGCGCCGGCTGAGGTACGCAGCGCGGGATCGTTGCGTGCACGGTCACATACTCCATTCTGGAGTTTGTGAGTTGGTGTCGGCCGCGGTGTGCAGCGCGGACTCGTTGCGCGTGGCGTACTGTTCAATGTGTTCCGTCAATTCCTCGATCCGTGTCAGGAAATAGTTGTAGGGAATCAGGGCGATCACGGCAACGAGAATTCCCGTGGCCGTGCAGATCAACGCTTCCGCGACTCCTCCGGTGACGGCGTGCGGTTGCCCCATGCCCTGCTCGGCCATGATGCCAAAGGAATCAATCATGCCGATAATGGTGCCCAGCAGGCCCAGCAGCGGGGCGAGTGTGATGATGGTGTCCAACGCAGCCATGCCGCGTTTCATGTGACGGACTTCGACGATGCCCGTCGCTTCCATGGCCTTCTCCGGCTCAGCGTCACGCGCGCGAATGCCGGCCGCCAGGACTTGCAGCACGGGATGCGGCTGCCGTTCGTTGAGTGCCAGTGCATCGGCGAATTGTCCGTGTGCCACCAGCTCAATCATCTGATTGGCCCTGTCGGTCGCGGGTAAGTGATAAAAGTACCAGCCCCGCTCAAGCACAACGGCCACGGCGACAATCGAGCAGACAAGCAGGGGGATCATCATCCATCCACCCGCGATCAGGATGTCCAGCATACGCGTGAATCTTTGTTGAACGGGTTGTTGAGCTGTGAGATCGAATCCGGGTCACGGGGTCTCCGAGTCGCGACGATCATCCTTAAGGGAGAACCGGATGGGCACGTCCACCTTCGAGGGAATGGTGAATTCCCCGTCCCTGGCCGGTTCAAACTTCCACGCTTGTACTGTCTGGAGGGCACTCTCGTCAAGAACGGGGAACCCGGAGCTGGTGTGAATGGTGGCCTGTTTCACCGCTCCTTCATGGGTAATGGTGAGTCTCAACATGACGTTTCCTTCCAATCCCCGCTCGCGGGCGATGGGAGGATATGGGGGGTCGCTTTTCTGGACTGGCCGGGCTATGGTCCGAAAGCTCTTCCGGTCAGCAGTTGTATCCCGGAACACTTTCGGAGTGTCTGGCGCATTCGTGCGAGTGGCCGGGAGAGAGGGAGTCGGGACTTCGCGGGGTGACCACACATTCGTGATGTTCCGCCTGGCGATGACGAGAGGGGGCTCTGGCGGGCCAGCTGTGGCATGGGTTGCCGGCGTCGCGCGTCGGGCCGGCATTTTCATGAGACCTTTCAGCTTCAAGGTGTCGGCGGCATCATGATCGGAAAGGGGTTCCCGTGTGATCGGCGGAGCGACATGGCGCGTCAGGGATGGGGACGTGACTGTCGCTCGTGCGGGGTATTGCGGGGGAAGATGAAACTGGCGTGGTGACGTCGAAGGACGAGCCTGGGGAGAAGCAACAGGTTGTGCCTGCCGTTGCGCGTGGAGCATGGGTGGTGTGTTAAGCGGCACGGCTTTCAAGGCATCGGCGGCGCGATGGTCGGAAAGG
>RKSG01000067.1 GCA_007570995.1 Nitrospirales bacterium | reverse complement strand
GGGCCAGACCGGACGATTATCATGATTCCGCTTTCTGCCTACGTGACGGTGAGTGTCATCCTGTTTATGACGGGATTGCTGGGGGTGCTGATTCGCCGGAATTTTATCATTGTGTTGATGTCGGTCGAGATCATGTTAAACGCGGCGAATATCAATCTGGTCGCGTTCTCCCATTACCTCGAATCCATGGCCGGCCAGCTGGCCGCCCTGTTTGTCATCGCCATCGCGGCCGGTGAGGCCGCCGTGGGCCTGGCGATTATCATTGTCGTGTTTCGTGGAAACATTTCGACCAATGTCGACCAGATCAACCTGTTGAAGTGGTAGCGTGTCGGATCTGCTCGTTCTTCTCATTCCTGTCCTGCCGCTCATTGCGGCCCTGGTGAATGGACTGCTGGGCCATCGGTATGCGCCTGCCCTGGCTGCCCGCCTGGCTGTGGGGGCCGTCGGTCTTTCCTTCCTGTGCGCCATCGCGATCCTGACCGGCGTCCTGTCTGATCCCACACCCCGTGAAGTGATTGCCTATGCCTGGATTGTCGGCGGGGCACTGCACGTCAATCTCGGATTTCTGATTGATCCGCTGACCACCGTCATGTTGATGGTGGTGACGGGCGTCGGATTGCTGATTCATGTCTATTCCATCGGGTACATGCAGGGAGAAGACGGGATGACCCGCTTCTTTGTCTACATGAATTTGTTCATGGTCTCCATGTTGCTGCTGGTCATGGGCAACAATTTTCTCGTGCTCTTCATCGGATGGGAAGGCGTCGGTCTCTGTTCCTATCTCCTCATCGGGTACTACTTCGACAAGGTGTCCGCGGCCAAGGCGGCGACCAAGGCGTTTGTGGTCAACCGGATTGGAGACGCGGGATTCCTGATCGCGATCTTTCTGATGTTCGTCAATTTTCACACGCTGGATTATCTGGAAATCTTCGCCCGCGCCAGCGAGCTTTCCACGTCCATGGCCACGGCCATTGCCCTGTGTTTGCTGGTCGGCGCGGTGGGAAAATCCGCGCAGATTCCTTTGTATACCTGGTTGCCCGATGCCATGGAAGGCCCGACGCCGGTGAGTGCCCTGATCCACGCCGCGACCATGGTGACGGCCGGGGTGTACATGGTGGTCCGATCCCACACCGTCTATGACATGGCGCCGGTGGCCCTGGCGACACTGGGGATGATCGGCGGCCTGACCGCGTTGTATGCGGCGACAATCGGTCTGGTGCAGAACGACATCAAGCGGGTGCTGGCGTACTCGACCGTCAGTCAGTTGGGCTACATGTTTCTGGCCTGCGGGGTGGGCGCGTATATTGCGGCTGTCTTCCATCTGATCACCCATGCCTTTTTCAAAGCGCTCCTGTTCCTGTCCGCCGGGGCGGTGATCCATTCGCTGGCGGGGGAACAGGATATTCGCAGGATGGGGGGACTCTCCAGAAAAATTCCCCTCACCCATGCCGTGTTTCTGATTGGCGTCCTGGCGATTGCGGGCATCCCCCCGTTGGCGGGGTTCTGGAGCAAGGATGAGATCATGGTCCATGCCTTTGCGCATCACCATTACGGGCTGTTTCTCATGGCCGCGCTGGGCGTCTTGCTGACGTCCTTCTATATGTTCCGTCTCACGTATTTGACGTTTTATGGTCCCTCCCGCGTGGCGCCGGATGTGGAGCACCATATTCATGAATCGCCACCGGTCATGACTGTGCCACTGGTGATCCTGGCGGGGCTTTCCGTGTTTGGCGGGTTGCTGGGTGCACCACCGGCACATGTGTTCCCGGGGTTTCTGGCATCTGTGGCCATGCCCGCGGGGGCGGTGTCTCCTGTCGAGGATGTCGGGGCTGCCGGGATCGTCCTGCTGGTGGTCTCCGTTGGAATCGCGTTGGTGGGGTGGGGATTGGCGCATTACCTGTATGCGGTCAGACCCGGGATGGCTGATGACTGGTCGGAACGGTATGCCGGCGCGTACCGGCTGCTGCTGAATAAATATCACGTGGATGAACTCTACGATGCGATGGTCGTGGAACCGACAAAGCGTCTTGGCCAGCTGTGGGACTGGATTGACCGGCGGATTATTGATCGCGTCGTGATGGGAATCGGTCGCGGAACGAACGCTGGTGGAGCGGGGGCAACCTGGACCGAGAAGCACGTGATTTATGGGGGCCTGAACGTGGTCGGCTACGCCAGTCATTGTGTGGCCTGGTCATGGCGGAAGCTGCAAACCGGGCTGGTCAATCATTACGCCGCCGTGATCGTGATCGGCCTTGTGCTGCTTGTCCATGTGCTCCTGGTGTGGGTCACCAGCACGTCCGTGTTGTAATCAGGACCGGGTCATGCTCAATGCTTGAAGAACTGCCATCCGGGTTCCCGTTGTTGTCGGTGATTCTCTTTCTCCCGCTGTTGGGGGCGGTGGCGTTGTGGCCGCAGCGCGATGCCGATCTGATGAAACAATCCGCCTTGGGGGTCGCGGGTCTGGAGTTGGCCCTCTCGGCGATCCTGCTGTACCGGTTCATCCCCGAATCGGCGGCCATGCAGTTCAGCGAGCGGCTGAACTGGATTCCGGCCCTGGGCATTTCCTATCACCTCGCCGTTGATGGCATTAGTGTCCTGTTTGTTCCGCTCTCGGCATTCATCACGGTGCTGGTCCTGCTCTATTCCTGGGATGCCGTTCGGGACAACATCAAACCGTATTTGATGAGTCTCCTGGCGTTGGAAACGACGATCATGGGGATTTTTGTTTCCATTGACCTGATTCTCTTCTTCGTGTTCTGGGAGCTGATGCTCGTGCCCAGCTATTTCCTCATTAAGCTGTGGGGCGTTGGCGAGTCCAGGGAGGATGCCGCGCTCAAGTACGTGCTGTATACCCTCCTGGGCAGCGTGTTCATGCTGGTGGGGTTTGCGCTCTTAAGTCTGAATTATCACCACGTCCGGGATGCGTACAGTTTTGATTTCCTGGAGTTGCTGACCGTGCCCGTGCCGGTCGGCGATCAACTGATTATTTTCTGGCTGATCTTTATGGGGCTGGCCTTTAAGGCCCCGATGTTTCCGTTTCATTCGTGGTTGCCCGATGCCCTGGTACAGGGGCCAATCGGGATGTCCGTGGTGCTGGCGGGCATCAAGCTGGGGACCTACGGGTTTCTGCGGTTTTCCTTTCCGCTGTTGCCCGAAGCCTCGACCAATGCCACCGTGGTGATGCTGGTGATGGGCCTGGCGCTGGCGGCCATTGTGTGGGGCGCGATTGTTGCCATCATTCAGTCTGACTTCCGGCGGCTGCTCGTGTTCAGCAGTATCAGCCATTTGGGGTTTGTGGTGCTGGGCTTGTTTTCCCTGAATTTCCAGGGGGTGCAGGGTGGCCTGTTGCAAATGATCAATCTGGGGTTCACGACCGCGGGGCTGTTTTTTTTCGCGGGGTTTCTCTATGACCGGCTTGGCCATACACAGGTGGAACGGTGTGGGGGGCTGGCGTCGAAGATGCCGTGGCTGGCGACCGTGTTGCTCATCATCGGCATGGCCTCGATTGGGTTGCCGGGGACCAACGGGTTCATTGGCGAGTTTCTGGTGTTGCTCGGCGCGTTTCAGGCGCACTGGGTGTATGGCGTCATCGCGGTGTCGGGCGTGATTTTCGCAGCGGCCTATTTTCTGTGGTACTACGAGCGGGCGATCTTCGGGCCGCTGGGCGCGATGGTGCCACGGGTGCTGCCGGATCTCACCCCGCGTGAGTCGGGTATTGCCGTGGCGTTGTGCGTGATGATTTTCTGGATCGGGCTGTATCCCTCCCCGTTTTTGCGCACGATGAATGGCTCGGTGCAGGAAGTGGTGGATCGGTTGAGCCGCGGGTCTGTCGCGAACCACGGACAGGCCCGGCTGGCACGGTCTGTGCCCCCCGGGCCGGCGGAGAAGGACGACTGATGGGGGAATGGGCATTACGGGCCACGTTGTTTGCCCCGTTCCTAGGGGTGGTCGTGTTGCTGTTTGTGCCGAACCGCCACCCGCTTCTGGTGCGTGCGGTGGCTGCGGTCTCCGCCGGGATCGCGCTGCTCGCGTCGCTGTTTCTCTTTCTCGTCTATGATGCCGACCGGGGCGGCTTTCAGTTTATCACCAGGTGGGTCTGGTCCGAAGAACTGGGCATTGCGTTCCATATTGGGGTGGATGGCATTGGCACGCCGCTGGTGTTTGCGTCGGCCATTCTTCTCTTCGCGGGCGTCTTTATTTCCTGGCACATTCAGGATCGCACCAGGGAATTTTATATCTTCCTGTTGATTCTGGCGGCGGCGACCATCGGCGTGTTCATGTCGCTGGATCTGTTTTTCCTCTACTTCTTTTATGAAATGTCCGTGTTGCCCATGTATGTGCTGCTGGGTATCTGGGGCAGTCATACCAAAGGGTATCTGAGCATGACCGATCCGGAAGGCCGCAAGCGCCGCGATGATGTCGGATTCATTCTGAACTTCGGGGCGAACAGCAAGGAATACGCCGCCATGAAACTCACGCTGTTCCTCTCGGCTGGTGCGGTGTGCGCCTTGCTGGGCATTCTGCTGATTTATCATTTCTCGCCCGTCAAGACGTTCGACATTCTGGTGCTGCGGGAGGTGGCCGCGTATGACGACACGGTCGCGACGATCATCTGGCTTCTGGTCTTTTTCGGTTTTGCGTCCATCGCGCCTATCTGGCCGCTGCATTCCTGGTCGCCTGTTGGTCACGCCGCCGCACCGGCTGCCACCAGTATGTTGCACGCCGGGGTCCTGATGAAGCTCGGGCATTTCTCCATCATTCGCGTGGCGTATGAAATCCTGCCGGCCGCCACGCGGGAGTTGATGCCCATCGCAGCGGTGTTGTGTGTGTTCAGTATCATCTACGGCGGCTTTGTCGCGTATTTTGCCAAGGACACCAAGTACGTCATCGGGTATTCCAGTTCCAGTCACATGGGCTATGTGTTCCTGGGCATGGCCGCGCTGGATTACATCAGCCTGACCGGGGCGGTGATCTACATGTTTGCCCATGCCCTGGCGACGGGGATGCTCTTTGCCATGGCAGGTTGGGTGTATGACCAGACCCATACGCGGGATATTCCGTCTCTGGGGGGCCTGGTCAGGAACATGCCCTTTGTAGCCGGCGCGTTTGTGATTGCCTGTATGGCGTCGGTCGGCATGCCTGGCACCGTGAACTTCATTGCGGAAATTATGATTATCGTGGGGTCGTGGGAGCGCTATCCCTTCCAGGTCGTGGTGGCGGTGCTGGGCATTGTGTTGACGATGGCCTATCTCTTCAAAATGATGCGAGGGCTGTTTTATGGGCGCCTGTCGCCCGACTATGCCCAGGCCCGCGACATGGTACGGTGGGTGGATCGCCTGCCGCTCCTCGTGATGATTGGTTGCAGCATTTTCTTCGGGATTTTCCCCATGCACTTTTATCATATCGTGCGGTCAACGGTGGTGCCCATGGTGGACCGGATTCATCAGCTGGCGCCGCTGGTGACCCAGTACCCCGCGTGATGGGGATCATGACATTCTCATGACATTTCAACTGCCTCTGTCGGGCTCGGACCTCCTGCTCCTGGCACCGGAGATATTTCTCACCATCTGGTTGTGTGTGGTGCTGGCCGTTGATGTGACGTGCAGACACATGGATCACGCCAGACTGGCGTATCTGAGTGTGGGAGGCGTCGTTGCCACGCTCCTGCTGCTGATCGGGTTTGAGTACGCGGGCGTCCGTGGCGCGCTCCTGCACGACACGTTTGTCCTGGACGGAGTCGCGATCTTCTTCAAGATTTTCATTGTGGTGGCGACGGCGCTGGTTCTGCTCAGCTCGGTTGATTACGTGCGGTCGTTCCGGTTGTTTCGGGGCGAGTATTACGTGCTGATCATGATGTCGGCCCTGGGCATGATGTTCATGGCTTCGGCGCAGGATCTGCTGTCGGTGTTCGTCACGCTGGAATTTTCCACCTTTGGGTTTTACGTGCTGGTGGCGTACCTGCGGGACGATCAGAAGTCCGGCGAAGCGGGGCTCAAGTTCTTCATTCTGGGCGTGTTTGCCGCAGGGCTGCTGGCCTATGGCATCAGTCTCGTCTATGGCGAGACCGGCACGCTGGTGTTTTCCGAAATGACCTCGATGCCTGGCAGCTACGGTCTGGCCATCGGCTTCATTATGATCGTGGCTGCGCTGGGCTTCAAAATCGGCGTCGTGCCCTTTCACTCCTGGATTCCCGATACCTATCAGGGCGCGCCCACGCCCGTCACCGCCTTCCTGTCCATCGCGCCGAAAGGTGCGGCCATGGCGATCCTCATTCGCATGTTCTACGTGGCCCTGGCCACGTTCAGGCCGGTGTGGGTGCTCCTGTTTGTCGCGATAGCCATCGTGTCCATGACCTACGGCAACATCGTGGCCATTGCGCAGAAAAACATCAAACGGTTACTCGCCTATTCGGGCATTGCCCAGATCGGCAATGTCATGATTGGCCTGGCTGCCGGCACCAAACGCGGCAGCGACGCCATTCTCTTTTATTTGCTCACGTACCTGTTTGCCAACCTGGGAGCCTTTGCCGTCGTCATTGGCGTGGGCAACCGGATCAAAAGCGACGAGATTGAAGATTACAATGGATTGAACCGTCGCTCGCCGTTTCTGGCCGCTGCCATGCTGCTCTTTCTGTTGTCGCTTGCCGGGGTGCCACCGCTGGCGGGGTTCATCGGGAAGCTCTACATTTTTGTCGCGGCGATTGAACAGGAACTCTATCTGTTGTTGATCGTCGGGCTGGTGAACATTGTCATATCCATGTACTACTATCTGGTCGTGGTCAAGAAAATGTATATCAACGAACCCGCCGATCCGACGCCGCTCTCTGTGTCGGCTCCTCTGCAGACGGCTATTTTCGTGGGCATTGCCGGCACGCTGCTGTTGGGCCTCTATCCTGCCCCTTTTATTGACTGGGCGGTGGCCGCCACGCTGATGTTCTCGAACGTGGCTGTTCCCGTGGCGCCCGGCGGATAGTACGGTATGGTCTTCTTTCCCTTTTGCTCCTCCCTGGTGTCAGGATGAGGAGGCGGTTCATGGAGAGCGGGGCTGGACGTATGGCTCACAATCTGACACACCTCGGGCTTCTGTTGTGTGGCGTTGTTCTGGGAGTGACGTGGGCCAATGATGATGCGATGGCCCGGGGACAGCCGGTGACGGGGGAAGACGATGCCGTTGTCGAAGGTCGCTACGAAGGCGTGGTGGTGTTGCCCAATCCCTGGAATCTGTGGACGGGCGTGAAAATCACCGATGAGCAATGTTTTGTGCAGGTGCGCCGCCATGAACCCGGCTCGGTTGCCGTCGAGTCCAGTTTCAACGAGGAACCGGTCATTGTCCATGTCGACAACATACGCGGCGAGAGTTTCTATATGGGCCGGTTTGGCGACGGCCAGGCACTGGTGCTGCAATTCTATCCCGGTGGAGTCTCGCTGACGCACACGAGTTTTGACAGGCATGGCGTACTCAACTACGCCGGGTACGGCTACGGGGATTTTACGCGGGAATGTATGTGCTGATCTTCCCTTTATGAAACACGGGTAGTGTCGGGATGAGGAGACGGTTTATGGAAAGAGGGGCTGGCGGTATGGCTCACAATCTGAAATACCTCGGGCTTCTGTTGTGTGTCCTGGGGGTAGCGTGGGCCGATTGTGATGCGATGGCCCGGGGGCAGCAGGTGACAGGGGAAGACGATGCCGTTGTCGAAGGTCGCTACGAAGGCGTGGTTGCGCTGCCCGATCCCGGGAATCCATGGACGGGCATGAAAATCACTGATGAGCAATGTTTTGTGCGGGTACGCCGTCATGAACCAGGCTCGCTTGCCGTCGAGTCCAGTTTCAGCGAGGAACCGGTCATTGTCCACGCCGACAACATACCCGGCGAGAGTTTCTACATGGGCCGGTTTGGCGACGGCCAGGCACTGGTGCTGCAATCTCATCCCGGTGGAGTCTCGCTGACGCACACGAGCTTTGACAGGAATGGCGTACTCAACTACGGCCTGAAAGGCAACGGGGATTTTACGAGGGAGTGTCTGCGCTGACCTTCCCGTTACGCGCTCTTCCCGTATGCAGAATTTTCAGATTCCGGTGCTGGCACGGTTCTCCTTCATTCCAGGAAACGTTCGTTCAGTGACGCTCGCTCACGAATTCAAACGTCATCCTGGCCATGTCGCGGAAACGTCAAACTCGATAAGCTCTTTCTTTGAATTACGTTTTCGGATCGGACGCACGTCCACATCTTCAAACCCGTATTGTTGCAGCATGGCGCCATAGATTTTTCGTGTAAGCTCAGCTACGGCGCGGAAGGCGGAGACGGCTTTACTTCGAGGGGAATCGTCTTGCCGGCGAAGCTGTTGTTGTCGGGATCATGATGGACGATGGTGCCGTTGTCTGTACCAGTGCGGGGGGTGGTGAGGTTGTCGGTGGCGGTGATGGTGACGGTCTGGGCGGCGTCCCAGTTCGCTGTTGTAAAGTTCATTGACGCGGGAACCAGGCGTACATCAGGGACTTGGGGAACAATGTCCAGTTTCACCGTCACGGTATCGGCAGGGGCCATATTCAGCGACACCGTGTAGGTCATTGTGTTGCCGCGGAGCACGGTGACCTTTTCACTGCTGACGACCAGGCCGAGAGGTTGCAAGATCTTCCCAGTGCTCATAACATCCTTAAATATCTTGTTCTCCACAGCCAATGCCTTGTTCTCCACAGCCAATGCCTCTTTCTTCTCAGCCAATGCCTTGTTCTTCTCAGCCAATGCCTTGTTCTTCTCAGCCAATGCCTTGTTCTCCACAGCCAATGCCTCTTTCTTCTCAGCCAATGCCTTGTTCTCCACAGCCAATGCCTCTTTCTTCTCAGCCAAT
>RKSG01000179.1 GCA_007570995.1 Nitrospirales bacterium | reverse complement strand
GGGCAGGGGGGGTCATCGTAGATTCAACCGTGTGTCAGACGCGGGGCCGTGTCCTGTTCAGCGGGGACGTCCGGATCACGACAGTGGGCTACGGATTCCAGTCGAAGTCGGAGTTAGCGGCAAGCACCCGTGGGGATTGCACCCCTGTGATACGTTTATCGTCAATAATCCACGTAGGATAATGACGAATATCGTTTGCCACGCACGGTGCGGTGAAGGCGCTACCGGGGCCGCCGGTGCTGCATTCCACATACGGGAGCCGCTTAGCGGATGCCTTGAACAGATCCTTCTGTTCCTGGCAGCGCGGGCACCAGTGCGCGCCGTAGAATAAGGCTCCTGTTTCAGTCAAATGGATAGCCAGAGCCTTCAGTTGTGGATCTTCCGGGCCTGCTGCCTCATCGAAAATGCCGCTGTAGTGCATATGGAGCACGCCGACGATCAGGAGAGCCACCACGCCGGCTTCTTTCGCTGACGTCATCCAGTCGGTGGGGCGTTGAGCGAAGGCCAGCAGCATGATGGCTGTGATGAGGCCGAACGAGGTCAGACAATAGACACAGGTTGCCTGAATGACCGTCACCGAGATCACGGTCAAGTATGCGCTGATCGCGAATCCGCCGACTGCGACAAACACCAGTGCGGTTGCGCTTCCGGGTTTGGTCCTGGCGCGCCATGTCAGTCCTGCCATGATCAGGTACGTGAGCGTACCCCAGAAGGCCATGGGTATCCCCAGAAACATGGCCCATCGGCTGCTTTGCACCAGGTCGCATCCTGAGTCCTCCCCGCAGAAAGCGGGTTGGACGTGTACGGAAGCCGTATAGCCGAGATACGCGGTCAGGAGAAAACCGGCGGCTGTCAGTACCAGCACGGCGTTATTGAGAAAGGCAGGAGGAGGGGGTGTCTTGTGCCGGCCGTGGCCGTCACCTGTGTGATGTGACTTGTGCTTTGACATGCCCTGTCTGTCGCGTCCGTCTCAAAGCGAACCTGGCGAGGAACAGAGGAGAAAGAGACCGCATCGTTGTCTCGTGCCGGTTCGCAGGGGATTCAATGTGTGCAGGTTCTGATGCCTGGTCATTCTTCCCTTGGGCGGCGGCAGGTTCCCGGGCCCGTCATTCCTGCGGACGCAGGAATCCAAGCTTCCTTGGTCTCACGACAGCCCCCCGCCTCGTTTCGGAAACGTCATTCGCCACCGATTGATCGACGTCCTGACAGGCTTCAGGCAAACGCCCTGCGTGACAAATCCAGTTCAGCGGAATCCCGTGACTGTGCCAGTTTGTGGCCGGGTCTGGATGGCTCCAGAAACGTAATGGCCTCGTAGAAGTCGTCCAGCGCGACAAAGATGCCATGCTGTTCTGCCCACTGCCTCATTCTCGGGTTGCATGAATGTTTCCAGGAAAGGATTTCAATCTGCCAGCCACGGTTGTGCATACGTTCTAACGTTTTGTGAAACCCTCCGCCTTCGAGATACCCTGCTCCATCACCGGTCAACACGACGGCAATACCGGGATTGCCGTTGTAATCCACTGCATCCTCCAGCATGCGCAACTGCAAGATGGAATCCGGCGTGCCCTGCTCGCCACTGCCCGGCACACCACGATCAAACAATGCGACCTCCACACCCCTGGCTTCCAGGCGATTCCACAACTGCCGCATTTCCGGAGGGGTATACCCGGCTGCCCGCGCGTGTTGAAGCTTCCGGTCGGCATGGGCCAGACGCAGCAGGTTTTCAAAATTGATGCGCACGCGCCAGCGTGCCTCGGGTCCTTCCTGCCGTTGTTCCGCAAGCCGTTGGGCCTCAAGAAAAATATTCGAATTGTCCCAGTAAATGAACACGCTGTCCACGGAAACGTCCTCCAGTTATAGTTCATCAAAAGAATTGCGCAGGGGATTATGACAACTTCCCCCGTCGCTCTCAAGTTCCCATATGCAACTCCCTCCCGACGTCCATCAAAGCTCCCGTGCCATATCCCCGTCACTCCTGCGGCCGGATCACAGGCCGGCGCCGATTAACCGTCTCACGGGCCTTCCCCAGCGTCACACGTATCACCCGTTCACGATCATCCCGCAGGACACGCACAATGACCGTCTGAAAGGGGTGTGTTTCTTCCATCACATAGTTTTTCAACTGGCTGGCCGAGTCCACCCGTTGTCCATCAAGAGACAACAGCACATCCCCTTTGTGGAACCCGGCGCGTCGGGCTGGCCCTGTCGCCTTCGCCACGGCCACCCGCCACCGATTGCCGATCTTCACCGAGGCGAGGCGAAGACCGAGTGTCGCAAAATGAAACGGCTCACCCCGTTGCAATGCGGCCACAACCTTGTGCGCGAACGGGCCTGGAACCGCAAAAGCGAACCGGCTGCAATGATGGTCCCCCTGTGTCGTGTGCTGCGTGTCGGTTGGAATAATCGCATGAACCACGCCCACGATCTCTCCCCGTGTATTGAACAGCCCCCCGCCGGAATTACCGCTGCACGACGACAGATCAACCTGCACCAGACGCGACTCAACCGTTTTCAGAAACGTCTGGGGATTCCCGACAGAACCGTAGCTCACGGCTGGCCCCCAGCCGAGCGGATAGCCCACCGTGAACACGCGTTCCCCTGGCAACGCTTCGGCCTCTGCAAAGCGTCGTGCGGAAAGCCCTTCTGGGATATCCTCGTGTGGGATACGATACAGAGCGATGTCCAGAAAGTGATTCATGCCGACCAACCTGGCGGGCACCTCATCCAGCGCGTTTGAAACAACGGCGATATCTGTGGGCGCCGTCATATCCCCGTCCTCGTGTGATCGCGCAGGTCGAGTCGTCGCATGACGGGCTGTCAGAACATACCCGTCCCCCAGATAGACACCGGCCCCTCGCACCGAGAACCTGCCGGTAGATGCTGAAGACGCCGGCCCGCGTGAGAGAATACCCACCGTACCCTGCCTGGCCTGATTGACGACCTCAGCGAAATCCGCCGGCTCGGCCAACCCCGTCGCTGCGATGAGCGAAGAACAGAGCAGACACGTTGCCCAACCCAGCCCCTTCACGCCTTTGACGGTCATGTTCAGCATACAGTGCACTGGCCTGGTGCCGGAGAACCTCAATCCGGTGCCGGAGCTTGTCGGGTCAGACACGGGGGGCATGTGATGACGACGGCCGGCAAGCGAAACATGCGGGTTGATACCGCAGAACGTGCCGTGTTGCATCCTGCGGGTTTCAACTGACCTGTCCATGATACTGTCAGCCCGTTTTGTGCTCAACGTCCTGGAGCGACGGTCCCTTCACAAGAAAGTGACCAACCGGCCTGCTGTGGAGTAAAATGACAAAAACCGCGTCTCTCAAGAAAACCAGGGAGAATCTGCCATGAACAAAACCATCGTGGTATTCGTGCTCATCCTCGCCGGCATGTTGGTTGCCACGAGTCGTCCGTCCATGGGTGACATGCAGCAGGGGGAATCTGCAGTCGCCACGTTTGCCGGTGGCTGTTTCTGGTGCATGGAAGGGCCATTCGACGAACTCGAGGGCGTACTGTCCACGACGTCGGGGTACACAGGCGGCGAGACTGACAATCCCACCTACGAACAAGTCTCTGCTGGCGGAACGGGTCATACCGAGTCCGTTCAGGTCGTCTATGATCCGCAAACGGTCAGTTACCGCGAGTTACTGGACGTCTACTGGCGGAACACGGATCCGACGACACCCGACGCGCAGTTCTGTGATCACGGAGACCAGTACCGTCCTGCGATTTTCTACGCCAACGACGAGCAGCGTCAGGTCGCCGAGGCCTCGAAAAAGGACATCGAGCGAACCAAAACATTTTCCGCGTCCATCGTGACGGAGATCACGATGGCGACGACATTTTATCCTGCGGAGGAGTACCACCAGGATTTTTACACAAAGAACCCCATACGTTACAAAATATACCGATGGAACTGTGGGCGTGATGCCCGTCTGAAAGAGTTGTGGGGAAGTGCGCCGTCCCACGGTGGATAAAGCAGGTTTGTCCTGCCCGCATCGGTGTCCTGCTGTCCAGCCAACAACGGTCTGACCTGTCGGCCCCGCGGGCCACGCGGAGCACAAGGCCCTGACAGCTGAAGACGTTCCGCTCGTCCTTTCAGTCGCATGCCACCCCGGCGACACGCAGACAGCACGGGCAAGCGGGAAATCAGTAGCCGGCTGGATTCCTGCGTTCGCAGGAATGACGACGGGGGCAGGAATGACGACGGATGCAGGAATGACGACGGATGCAGGAATGACGACGGGGGCAGGAATGACGACGGGGACAGGAATGACGACGGGGACAGGCCCGGCCTACGAAACGATCAACGTAACATCCTGCTGGCCGTGATCGGTTTTTTCCCCGGTGGAAGTACCGCACAGAGCGCACAGATATTCGTATTTATTACCGGACGGCAGAACAAGGAGAAGCCGTTCACGCGCTGGTGTCGCTTCCTGGCAGGTTGGACAAAACAGGAGAGCAGCATTCAGGGAACGGAACTGCGCAGGGGAATCGGCGTGAGTCTGCCCCTGGCTTCGAGCGTGCCCGGGCCGCCGGCCCGAACCAACACCGCCTCTCAAGGCACCCGGCAGACGAGGATCAAAAGGAATGCGTGCCATAGCGCGATTCTAGCGAGCGAGAATTCTGTCGGTCAAGAGGCGTTCGGGCAGTACAGCCGTTGAGCCACCAGCAGACATCCTCGGTCGTCACGGATCCGACAGTCCCCCGGGCAGTGCTCCGGTCAACCCTCCGGCAGCCGGTACAGGAACAGACCCCGGCCCCTCTGCCGGTTCATCGTGCCCGGCATGTTGAGATGTCTCCGGATCAACACGTATCCCTTCAATCCGTTGCTCGACCGCTTCCGCAGCCCGAGCATGGCCATTCCGGGCAGTGAGCACATGACAGGGGCGCGCAGGGTGTTGCACTCCGGTATCGCCTCACGCGGGCAGTTGCAGAAGGACACGACACGAATAAAATATGACAGACGCCCCGGCCGTTGTCCGGTTGGAGCGGCCTGCCTGGCCTGAACAGAGTCGGAAATCGTGTACAATAGACACCGAACCTGCACAGAACCCGTGCCAGGTCGGATCATCCCGTGTGCAGAACAGACCGCACACACAGTGGAGAAGGCGCATTGAACAGACCCGCATCATGGTGTCGGCATCCAGCACTCACCCTGGGCCTTGCCGCGGTCCTGCTGTCACCGGTGTGGTATCCGCCGGCCCTGTCCGTCTCACTGGCAGGCGATGTCCAGCCCCACCCCCCGCTGGCCCGTGCCAGAATCTATCTGGCTGCGGGGGACTACCGTCGTGCAATCGAAGCCTGCCAGACACAGATTGACCAGTCGCCCTCCGTCGAAAGCTACGTCTACCTGCTCTACGTCTATCACGCCCTGGACGGGTATCTGGAATGGCTGGCCCGGCGGGATGAATGGGTCAAGGTAGGACAAGTTGCCCTCTCCCTGTACACCCGCGGCACCCTGGACCTCGTGGATCCCCCGGACATGATGCCCAGGATGGCCAAAGAACTGTTACGCGAAGGCATTCGGCAACACTACGACGTCGTCGCCAGCCAGGCGAACCGGTTGAACAAACCCCGTGCCGACCGGTTATGGCTGGAAATGCGGGCCTGGCAGTCCTCGCACCCTGATACCTGGTGGTCTGGTGTTCCCGAAGCCTGGAGCTGGTGAATGTCGGGAGACCACAGCCGTACAAAACCGTCATCCCGTCCGTGCGGTTGACACGTCAACAGTGCCGGTTTAGGATTCCTCCTCACGTCACTGAGTCCTCCCGCACAGCCTGGCGTGGGGGCAATCCACAAAGGAGGAAAACATGTCAGAACTCGTTACCATAGCGACAACCGCAAACTGGGAAACCGAGGTTGGCAAGACCGGTGAACTCGTCATGGTGGATTTCTGGGCTGACTGGTGTGGGCCCTGCAAAACGGTAGCTCCCATCGTCGAAGAGCTGGCCCGGGAGTACCAGGGCAAAATCAAGGTGATGAAGCTCAACACCGACGAGGCTCCCGACGTCGCGACCCGGTTTCAGATCATGAGCATTCCGACCATTCTCTTCTTCCGGAACGGGCAAACGGTCGACAAAATCGTTGGTGCACGTCCCAAGCAGCATTTCAAGCAAACCATAGATGCGCTTCTCGCACAGTGCTCCGCGGCGGTCTAAGGCGGTGTTGATAATGTGCCGCGACCATGCTCACCGAGCTGCGCATTTCCCGTTTTGCCCTCATTGACTCCCTTGCCCTGGAATTGTCGCCGGGGTTCCAGGTGTTCACGGGAGAGACCGGCGCCGGAAAATCCCTGCTCGTCGATGCGTTACTCCTGCTGCTGGGCGGGCGTGCCTCTGGCGAGCACATTCGCCACGGGGCCAGGGAAGCCGTCCTGGAAGCGGTCTTCACCGTCGATCACCCCGCGATCCTCTCCAGGCTGCAGGCCTGGGATTTACTGCCGGGAGACATGCGTGAACTGTTTCTCCGCCGGGTCATTTCCGGGGAGGGGCGGAGTCGGATGTATGTCAACGGCACGCTGGTCCCGTTGCACCAGATGGTGGAACTGGGCGGATACCTCGTAGACATTCACGGGCAGCATGACCAGCAATCCCTTCTTTCCCCCAAAGTCCAACTCCGCGCCTTAGACGAATTTGGCGGCTTGGTGAAGTTACGCGACGAGTATGTCAGCAGTCACCGGCGCTGGCGTGCCCTGGTGCGCGACATGGAAGACCTCACGCGTCGTGTGGGGGAGCGTGTCGAGCGCGAGGCCCTGTTGCGTTTCCAGGACGCGGAACTCACCGGTGCGCGTCTCACCCCCGGCGAAGACGAAGCCCTGATACAGGAACATCGCGCCCTGCAGAACAGTGGTCGGCTCATGGCCCTTGCCAGTCAGGCCTGTGATCTCCTGTATCGGGATCAGGGGGCGATTCTTGCCCGGCTGTCGGAAGTCAAAAAACTCGTGCAGGAAGTCGGCACCCTTGATGAAGCGACGCGTCAGTGGAGCGAATGGGCCGATAGCGGCATAGCCCAGCTCGAGGAGCTGGCGTTCGCCATCCGGCGCTACACGGACAGTGTGAATCTCGACCATCCGGCGCAGGCCGGCGTCGTGTGCGAGGCTGGCCGGCCCTCCGCGGACGATGGTGATCCTGGCCTGTCCCGTCTGGCGTGGATTGACGAACGTCTGGCGTTGTTGCAGGGGTTGAAAAAGAAATATCGCGAGTCGTTGGAAGAGCTGATAGCCCGTCGGGCTCGGGTGCAATCTGAGCTGGAGGCCGTAGCGACCCAGGGCGACGACCTGGAGCGTCTTCAGCACAATGTCTCGCAGGCGTATGACGACGCGCGGGCGTTAGCGCAGAAGCTGTCCTGGTCCCGTCGAGCCGTGGCCCGTGAATTAGAACAGTGCATAGCTGCGGAGTTACCCCACCTCAAACTGGAGCATGCCACATTTGGCGTCGAGCTGACCGACGTCCCGCATCCTGACGGCCTGGGTCAGCATGGTCTGGATCAGGTTCGGTTTGTCCTCTGTGCCAATGCGGGAGAGCGTGCGCAGCCGTTAGCGCGAGTTGCCTCGGGTGGGGAGTTGTCCCGCCTCATGCTGGCGATGAAGACCGTGCTGGCGGGGACAGATCAGGTTCCTGTTCTGGTGTTTGATGAAGTGGACACGGGCATTGGTGGCAACGTAGCGGCTGCTGTGGGGCAGCGTCTCAGGGCGTTAGGTCGGGCGCACCAGGTCTTGTGCATCACCCATCTCCCGCAGATTGCGGCCCAGGCCGGCCATCACTACCTGGTCGAGAAAGTGCGGGAGAACATGCGGACGGTCATCACCGTCCGGCCGTTACGGGGAGAAGATCGGGAGCAGGAGATCGCGCGCATGTTAGGCGGTGCGACCATCACGCAAACGGTCAAAAAAGCGGCAGGAGAAATGCTCAATCCCACCTGACGTCCTCAGTCTTGCAGTGCGGGGTCGTGTTTGACCTTCCAGAACAGCACCACGGCCATGCGTTGAGAGGCCAGTTCCCTGTTCCATCCGAAGTACGACGTAGCGGAGTGGATCAGGTTCGAAGAATACACCAGCAGTCGATTAAACACGTAAGGCACTTCCAGGATTTCCTCGAAGCACGTAGGGTCCATATCGTGTGGCAGAGCTGGCACATCGCGCAGGCTTTCGTAGGCTCGTGGGCAGACGTTTCCTCCTGGGGCTTCTCCTGGCAGATGGAGTCGGTAGAATGACGTCCCGGCGTGGGGGGTTGGTGGGTGAGGGTGGAGGTACAACACGGCGGCGTAATCGCAGGTTGAGGCGGAGTCCACGTGAGGGCGTGCTGTGCCTTCGCTGCCTCCGCAGATATGGAAATGATTATGGCCTGACAGGCCGGTAGAGGAATCGGGTTGTGGTTGAAGAGGTGGGAGGTGGAGTCGTTGTCTGGCGCAGTGCTCGACCTTCTGCAATTCACTGGGCGTAAGAGCGTCAGGTGTTCGCATGCCGGGCCAGGGTTCGGGTTGCCATGGTGATCCCAGTATCCACGTACTGCGGGTGATGCAGCGTCGTGCCACCGCGAGAGCGTCGGGGAGGATTTCGTCTTCGATCCAGTAATCCCGTCCCAGCTGGAGTTCACGAAAAGGAAGAGAGACCGTCATGATTTGTCCTCAGTGATTGTCGGGGGCCTTCATGTTCTGTCTGTGGTTCATGGTGTGCCGGTGAAGTGTCGCACGAGGGAGCAGGGTAGGGGGAGAAGGTGTCAGCATAGTAACAGGCTGGCGTCGTGGTCAAGTCAGACTCTGTTCGTCGGTGGTCAGTGCTGTTCTGCGATGTCTCCTGTCATGGGAATGCCCTGGATTCCTGCGTGCGCAGGAATGACGGCCTGGGTGGGAATGGCGCCCCGGGCGGCAGGATGACCCGGGGCCGTGGGAATGCCCTGGATTCCTGCGTGCGCAGGAATGACGGC
>RKSG01000125.1 GCA_007570995.1 Nitrospirales bacterium | reverse complement strand
TACGGGTTGGATTGGGGCGAGGCCTTCGTGACGCCGTACAGTCGTCTCACGTTGACCAACAGTCGCACGCGGGCCTGGCGGCTGGGCAGTCGTGTCAATATGGGCAGTCAGTTCTCGCTCAATCTGGAAGGCACTCGTCAGGAGACCGTCAACCAGCCGGTTGACCATGGCGTCATGGTACAGATTGGGCTGGGGTTCTAGTGGTTGTGTATTAGCAGGGAAGGTAGCGACCTTTACACATGCACCCCATGATTCATTCAGGCGCGAACCGTACTGCTGCTGTCGGGCCTGTCGCTGAGGGTGCCGTTGGTCCTGCCTCTGGATGCTGCCCTCACCCTGGCCCTCTCCCAGAGGGAGAGGGGAGCAGAACAGGAGGGCCGCCGTCGGCATTCCCGCTCCCTGAGAGAGCAGGGAGGGTGAGGGGGACGCTGTCTCCGTCATTCCAGCCCCCGTCTCTGGCACCCTCCCGTATCCTGTTCACCCTTCTGCCTGCTGCCTTCGTTTTTTGCCAAACTCTCCCTCCTGCACCCCTCTTCGTCACGGAATGACGAACTCGCAGACCCGCACAGCAAGCATGAATTGACATCACATAAACGCCATGGCTATCATGGCTTTTCTCACAGGAGGGTCGCACGATGAACTACACTATTACCGTTCGGGAACTGAAAGAGCGCATGGATAACGGTGACAGGATTTTTCTACTAGATGTTCGGGAACCACACGAATTTGCGCTGGCCAAAATCGAAGGGGCAACGTTGATCCCCCTGGGCACCTTGCCCAACTCGCTTAACCAACTGGACCCGAACGAGGAAATCGTCGCCTTATGCCACAAAGGTATGCGCAGCGCCGACGCCACGGGATTTCTGCTTCAGCAGGGCTTTGCCAATGTCAAAAACCTGATCGGGGGTATTGACGCCTGGTCCGTGGAAATCGACCATTCGGTCCCACGCTATTGAGCCTCCACAACAAACCAGGGCCTGGCTTTTCACAAAGACCCGCCAGGCGAAACAGGCCACCGCAGACCCAGAAAAATTTCCCGGTTGCCCTTTTTCCCGGCAATGGGGGAATCAAAGCTCCCCAGACACGCGAAGCCTGATCGCTCGCCCGCATCCTGGATCTGTTGCACCGCGCCACGCCGCAGCACGTCGTCCCGAACGACTCCTCCTCGACCCACCTGCTTCACGCCAACTTCGAATTGCGGTTTGACCAGAGCAAGAACCGTCGCCCCAGGCGCGAGCAACGGGACGACACAGGGAAGCACCAGACGGAGCGAAATAAAGGAGACATCAATCACGGCCAGTTGAACAGGATCGGGAATGACGGCAGGATCAAGATGGCGAATGTTGCATCGCTCGAGCACAACGACTCGCGCATCGTTTCGCAGGCCCCAGTCCAGTTGTCCATATCCCACATCCACGGCATAGACTCGCCGGGCGCCGCGCTGGAGAAGACAATCCGTGAACCCGCCCGTGGACGCCCCGACATCCAGCGCCACCACGCCTGCAACAGGCGGGGAAAAGGCATCCAGCGCCGCCGCCAGTTTTTCGCCCCCCCGACTGACAAACAGACTCGCCGGCCTGTCGACGTCAATGACCGCGTGCACAGCCACGCGCGTGGCACGCTTTTCTACACGCTGCCCGTCAACTTTCACCAGGCCCGCCAGCAGCATACGATGCGCATGTTCCCGGCTGGAAGCAAACCGACGCTGAACAAGTACTTCGTCAAGTCGCTGTTTGGGAACCGAGGGGCGTTGAATCGTCAAGAGAGGGTTAATATCCGCGACAGGCTGGCGTCGCCGGGCATGGCGGGGTGACGTACTGTCTTATGAGGGGAGGTTACGTTCATCGGTGTTTTCGTCAACGGAATACGCTTCCAATCGCTTCTGACCGTTTTTGTCCTGCACCATAATGGCCACCTTCCGTTCCGCATCATCCAGCATCTTGAGACAGTTTTTGGAGAGTTTAATCCCCTCCTCGAAAATTTTCAGGGAATCGCTCAACGGGAGGTCGCCTTTTTCCAACTCGGTCACGATGGTCTCCAGCCTGGATAAGGCATCTTCAAATTTCAAAGGCGTCATAGGAAAACCCGTCACTCTGCGATGGACGTCACGTTGTGAGACTCCCTCGTCGACATCCATGCGTCCTGTGATTCGTGCCTTGCCGGTTTCACATTCCATCGCCGGGAAGACGCCGTCCTGCACGCAAGAGAAACCTGTGCCGACCGAAGCCCCATTATACGCCGTGCTCCCGTGACGTCAAGATTGACGAGGCCCAATCTCTGTGTTCAACAAGACATGACAGCCGTCCTTCAGCCAGCCGCACCCGAATACGGTCACCGACTTCCACTGCGCGCGCATCTTTCACAACATCTCCGCCGGGACTGGTCTCAACCACACTGTACCCGCGAGACAGAATCGCAAGCGGGCTTAACGTGTGCAGGGTGCTGCCCGCCGTTTGCAACCGGTGCCGTTTGCGCGTGACCACCCACGGCATGGCCTGGACGATCCGCTGCACCAGCTGCGGCACCAGCAGACTGGCCCGTTGACACGATGACCGCCACCCCATCAGGGTCAGCCTGGCGGATACGGTGGACAGTTTCGGCCGAGTCCTGGAAAACACCGCGCGCATGCTCAGGCCAAGGCGGAGCCGGAGTTCGTCAACCCGTTGCATCCGACGATGAACGACATGCACAGGATCGGGAAGCGACTGACAGACCCGCATAACCTGTTTGCCGTGCAACCCAAGCAGGCGACGTATGGCTCGTACCAGGCGCCTGTGCCGGGCCCGGATAGTGTCCTGCAAGTCCACGAGAACAGGGGAAACGGTTTCCGCTGCCGCTGAAGGGGTGGGAGCACGGTAATCCGCTGCTAAATCAGACAAGGTCACGTCAATTTCGTGGCCGACCGCCGAGACGACCGGAATACGGGAGCCGGCAATGGCACGAACCACCACCTCTTCATTAAAACTCCACAGATCCTCCCAGGAGCCGCCGCCACGCCCGACAATGAGCACGTCCAGATCGTCCTGCCGGTTGGCCAGGCTGATCGCATCCGCGATTTGCTGCGCGGCCCCCACCCCCTGAACGGCCACAGGGAACAACCGTATGCCGATCAGGGGACAGCGTCGCTGCATCACCGTCACAATATCATGAAACGCCGCGCCTGTTCTGGACGTGACCACGCCAATGTGGCGGGGGAAAAATGGAAGGGCTCGCTTGCGTGCCGGATCAAACACGCCTTCCCGATTGAGCCGGGCCTTCAGTTGTTCAAAGGCGATCTGCAGCGCGCCAACGCCTTTGGGTTCGAGAGACTCGATAAGGATTTGCATCTCGCCCCTCGGATCGTACACGCTGACACGTCCCTTCACGATCACCATGAGACCGTCTTCCAACGCGAACGGAAGCGACGTGGCCACACGACGAAACGCCACCGCGCGGACCTGGCTTTCCTGATCGTTCAGAGAAAAATAGACATGCCCGGAAGCGGGCGTTCGCAGATTGGAAATCTCGCCCTCGACCCACACAGCAGCAAACATGTGCTCGATCGTTGCACGAATGCACGTCGTGAGCTGCGTAACCGTGAGGATAATCGGCGGGGTATCAGACACAGTGAGGCGCGCGGCGTCAGTCAATGGTTCGAACGCGTTGAATGCCGGAGGCTTTTCCGGTCGCGGGGTCAAATTCAATCACGGCTGCCCCCAGAACCGCAGGGCCGGACGCCACCTCAAACCGTCGGGGCATCTGCTTGAGAAACTTCTCAATCACCAGCTCTTTTTTAAAGCCGATCACGGAATTGACGGGGCCTGTCATCCCAATATCCGTCAAATAGGCTGTCCCTTTGGGCAGAATCTGCTCATCAGCGGTTTGCACATGCGTATGCGTTCCCACGACGGCGGTCACCTGGCCATCTAAAAAATGTCCCATGGCCATTTTCTCCGACGTCGTTTCCGCGTGCATGTCCACAATCACACACGGTGTCTGCGAACGCAGTTTGGGAACTTCCCGCCGGGCCACCTGAAAGGGACAATCCAGTGCTGGCATAAACGCCCGCCCCATGAGCTGGATCACGCCAATTTTCTCGCCACCTGGCCTGACAATGAGAAACGACCCGTGGCCGGGCGTGCCTTCCGGATAATTGGCCGGGCGCACGATACGGGGGTCCTTGCGAATATAATCCACCATTTCTTTTCTATCCCAGGCATGGTTGCCTGTCGTGATCGCCGAGAATCCCAGGTCAAAGAGATCACCCGCCAGGTCGGGCGTGATACCGAACCCCCCGGCCGCATTCTCGCCATTCCCGATCACCAGATCGACATGGTAGCGTTCACTGACTTTCTGGATGAGCCGGGCGATGACCCGCCTTCCCGGTTCACCCACAATATCACCGATAAACAGGACGACCATACACGCTCTCGCTTCCCTGCGCCCGCTCCCGCTACTTGGCAAATTCAATAAACCGACTTTCCCGGATCACCGTGACCTTAATCTGTCCCGGATACGTCATTTCCTGCTCAATTTTCCTGGACAGGTCACGAGACAGACCCAGGGCGTCGTTGTCGGAAATCGCGTCCTGCTGCACAATCACCCGCACTTCCCTGCCTGCCTGAATGGCATAGGCTTTTTCCACCCCGTCATAGCCCACGGCCAGGCTTTCCAGTTTTTCCAGTCGCTTCACGTAGGCTTCCAGCGTCTCGCGTCTGGCACCTGGTCGAGCAGCCGACAAGGCTTCGGCCGCCGCGACCAGCACGGATTCAGGGCAAATCGGTTCAACCTGTTCATGGTGCGCGGCAATGGCATTCACGACTTTTTCGGACTCGCCATACTTCTTCGCAATTTCAGCACCCAGCATGGCATGTGTCCCTTCCTCTTCGTGACTCACGACTTTCCCAATGTCATGCAGCAACGCCCCGCGTTTGGCCAACTTCAGATCCAGGCCCAGTTCTGCAGCCATAATGCCGCAGATGTAGGCCGCTTCACGGGCATGATACAAATTGTTTTGTCCATAACTGGTCCGGT
The DNA here is from genome assembly GCA_007570995.1 of Nitrospirales bacterium. Lineage (GTDB taxonomy): Bacteria > Nitrospirota > Nitrospiria > Nitrospirales > UBA8639 > Bin75. Next base: position 18,612 of record RKSG01000125.1, on the reverse strand, counting down.
AGCGCAACCGGCCCAGGAGTTTCACAATCTCCGGATGAAAATCGGAAAGCCCCACTTCGAAAATAACCTTCTCGGCCTCCTCCCGCATCAACTTGTCAATATCGCCTTTCACCTTTTCCACGACCTCTTCGATGCGGGTCGGATGGATGCGACCATCCTGCATCAGCCGCTCAAGCGATATTTTGGCAATCTCCCGTCGCAAGGGATCAAACCCGGAGACAATCACCGCTTCCGGTGTTTCATCAACGATCAAATCCACACCTGTAGCCGCTTCCAGAGCACGAATGTTCCGCCCTTCCCGTCCGATGATGCGCCCCTTCATGCTTTCGTTGGCAAGAGACACCACCGAGATCGTCGCTTCATTGACATAATCACGGGTAATCCGCTGGATCGCGTTGGTCACAATTTGCCGTGCTTCCCTGTCGGCATTTTCCCTGGCTTCATCCAGAATCCGTTTCGTCAGCCCCATGGCCTCCAGACGAACCCCGCCTTCAATCTCAGCCAACAGTTGCTGCCGGCCTTCCTCCACCGTCAAGCCGGCCACGCGCTCCAACGCCGCGACGTGATCCCGTGTGGCCTGTTCACAGGCACGCTCTTTCTGCGCCAACGACTCCTTCTGGTGTAACAGGGCCTGTTCGTCCCTGCGCGATTCTTCCTCACGGCGATCGCAATTCGCGATTTTTTTCACCAGATCGTCCGCTTGCCGCCTCAGCTGCTTTTCCATGTCCAGCAGTTCGCCTCGTTTTTCCCTTTCCTTCCTCTCTTGTTCGCTTCTGGCCTGGAACAACAGACCTTTCGCTTCGATTTTCGCTTCCTTCACCAGCTGATCGGCTTCACGCTGTGAAGACTGGACTAATTGACGAAGCTGGGCTTCGGTGTCACTGCGCTGCGTGGCCAGGCGTGTGCGTTGGATCACCCGATCCAACACAACGCCCCCCACGAGGGCAAGACCTCCAACTCCCACCAAGGTCATGATATCTGTCAACATGGCTGCCACCCCCCTTTACCGACCGCTCATGCCAGAGACTCACACGAGCTTTTGAGAGGAACGCCTGCAACGCAGACGAGTGTGCCACGATGAACATGCGCGAAGAAACGAGGAGCACGACAGGACTGACGGGACGGGGACAACAAGACGCGCAGGGAACACGCGCCGCTCTACGCCAGGTAAGGAAGGGGAACGACGACCACCACACAAGGCAACATGTCGCTGACTCCGATGGTTCTATCTCTTGTTTGGACTATCCAGTCCGCCACGCAATGGTCTCCGGCCCTGTCTACACTCGGGCCTTGTGTGCACAGCCTCGCTCCAACGACGGTTCACTGTCTCAGACTGCGCGTATCACCAGGACCGGCAAGCTGGTCTTTCCCCCCAACGAACTGCACCACGTGGTCAGCGACCACACTCTCGATTTTCCCCAAAAACCCGGCTTCATTCCCAACCATGGACTGCACTGATTCCCCCTGTACCCCGTTCATTCGCTGTGACGTTCTTTCGTGATTCCTCTCTCAGCATGTGAAGCAATCGCAACACATCTCTGGCGGAACGGTAACAGACGCACTCAAGAACTGACAAACATACAGCCCCTATCCGCTGCCATCTGTCCCTAAATGAGATCCAATGCACTCCAGCAATCCCTCGGCTCGACGCTCAATCTCCGCCTCGCCTTCCCGCAGACGGCGTTCCTGCTGAAACATCTGATCCGCGATATTCATCGCAGCCAGAATGGCGATCTTCGCCGGCGCGGGTTTCGTCAATCCTCGTGCCACAGTTTGCATTTGCCCGTCCACATACATGGCCAGCTCCTGCACATATTCTTCATTGCCGGTGGGTTTCAAGGCCAGTTTATGGCCGTACACGTCAACTTCAAGAGGCTTTGCCATCAGCAACCTCTTCCAGAGCCGGGTCCGCCAACTCAAGCCCATCCAGTTCCCCAATGACCTTTTCAATGCGTGACGTCAGACGTTCCCGCTCCAGCTCCCATTCATGCAAACAGGTTTCGCGTTTTGATAATTCCTCATTCGCCAGGCTGACTTGCTTCTGGAGTGATGTGACCTGCTTCTGGAGCGATGTATTAGCCCGCTGCAATTCCTGGACCATGTCCACCAGTTGCCGCACGCGAACTTCCAGCACGTCCATTTTCTCAAGACTCATTCAGGATGCCTCCCTTTCAAGGATGATGTGCATGAACATCAGAACTGCCGGACAGAATAAAATCTTCAATAGGGCCTGTCAAGGTGAAAAGCACTACATGCTGTGGCATACAGGTAGCAATAAACACGATAACTTGTGATGACCCGCTTCACGTAGCGACGGGTTTCCTTGTAGGGAATGAGCTCGACAAATTCATCCGGATCCCGGTCGCCAAATTTGTCAATCCACCGTTGCACGGCTTTCGGGCCGGCGTTATACGCCGCAATGGCGTGAATCTCATTTCCCTGATAGGTATCCAGCAATTCGCCGACATGATAGGTCCCCAGCCGAATGTTCAACGCAGCGTCAAAGAGATCATCCCGATCCACGGGACCAAGACCCAGGCGGCGCGCAACGCGGTTTGCCGTTTCTGGCATCAATTGCATCAACCCTGCGGCTCCAACCGATGACAACGCCCTGGGATTATACAGACTTTCCTCACGAATCAGCCCCGCCACAAGAAAAGGGTCCACGTGTGGAGCCGCAGCATCCCGTATGGTGTGGACATAGCCAGCCGGGTAAGCCATCCGCCACAACGGCGAATCAGGGGGCACCTGGTGACGTTGCAGGTCGTCAAGAAAGTTCCGTACAGCAATCGACAGTGCCGCGTCGTACGCTCCGAATTCCATCAGTTGCTGTGCGACGGCATATAAGGTCCGCCGCTGCCCGCGAGAAGACGTCCCGATCGCGAACAGTTCTCCGGCGGCTTCTTCGCGGAGACCCAGCCGTGACAGGGCACTGGCCTTTTGGAAACGCACGTTGGTACGGAGCCCGGACAAAGCAGGACGTGCCATCGCCCGTTCCTCCCATTGCACACGCCTGTGGTCTGCCACGTTGATCGGAATCCGGAGACGTGCCTGTGATAATTGTCCGTAGTAGGTCACGGGCCACTCGGTCGCAACACGCCGATACCACGTTTGTGCTTCATCCACCTGTCCCATCCGCTCAAGCGTGCGCGCGTGCCAGTAATGCGCCCGTCGTTGCCGGTCGTGATCCTGTACGGTCATCGCCAGCGTTTGAAAGTGGTCGCGCGCATCTTCCCATGCACCCTGTTGATACTGCACCCATCCCAAACGCCACAGGGCACGTCGTTGGAGGGTGGGAAGACCGGCCACGCGCGAGACATGTTCATAGGCCGCAAGGGCATCCTGAACCTTGTTGTGATCTTCCGCCCACACGCCACTCAACCACTGGATCTGCTCCCGGTCATGCACGGGTAACGCGGGCATTTCTGCATCACGAAGTGCCAGGAGAAGCCGGCCCTGATCCTGTCGCAAGTACACTGTGGCCAGCCAGACGGCGGCTGTGCCGGTATAGTCGGACGTGGTGCCGGTCAGTTGGCGGAACAGGGGCACGGCCTGCGGATACTGTTTCAGCCGCACATGGGCCATCCCCAGTTGGAAAAGCCCTTTTTCACGCTCGGGGCTGCCGGGTTGTCTGTCCACAAACGTCTGCAAATCCTGAATCGCTTTTTCAAAGCGTGCCAGGTCATACAACGTTTTGCCACGACGATAATAATCCTCCGTTGCAGGCTCCCACCGCAGCGACGACGTCTGACCGGACCGCACGATGTCATTGACAGCCCGGGCCTCGGGAGATTCGGGATAGCGCCACCAGATTTCACGCAATGCCTGTATGGCATCCGCCTCGCGGTGCAGTCGGTCGGCACATGTCGCACGTATGGAGAGGGCCCGGGGCGCGTGGAGAGAATCCGGATCACGGGATGCCGCCCGGCGCAAACGATCACCGGCCTCGTGACAACGCCCGTCCGCAAACCAGGCAAAGCCTGCTTCATACAGTATCTCAGCGTGCAGGACGGAAGGCGGAGACACGGTCAGTGCCTCGTCGAATGCCGTGGCCGCGTCATGATGGGCATCCAGACGCCCCAGGGCCTGACCGAGTTTCAAAAGCACATAATCTGCCAGAAGGGGAAAGTCCCTGCGCGCCACTCGCATGTATTCAAGGGTCTGCGCCGGATCATGGTCGAGCAGGGCCCATCCAGCCCGAAACCCGGCACGTCTGGCCCACGGGGTGCCCGGATACGCCTCATGCACGTGGCGAAACCGTTTGGCCTGTCGAAGCACCTGATCGGGATGCGCATCGGCAAAAGACACGGCAGCCAGAAAACAGACTTCCGCCGATTCACAGGTCACATCAGGGGTATCGGCACCAGAGACATCGGGGGAATCGGACAACGCAGGGATAGACGTCAGGAACAGAAGGCCGAGAAGACTACCGGTACAGACAATGGCGCGAGACAGCATGATGGCAAGGGGCATAGTGGGGTGAGTGACGGGAATTGAACCCGCGACCTCCGGATCCACAATCCGGCGCTCTAACCAACTGAGCTACACCCACCATCCTACAACTACGACCAAGACGGGCTTGAATCGGAGAGAATGAGTGTATACTAAAAAGCCCCCTGCGGTGCAAGACAACCGTCATGTGTCATCCATCGCTCCCGTCGGCGACGACTCCGCATGTTTTGACCTGATAACACGTTCATCGAAGGCGGCCTGCATTTCGCCGACGAGAGCCTGCGCGGCCGCGCGTGGATCGGGAGCGTCCCGAATTGGCCGCCCCACCACGACATAATCCGCCCCCGCCTGAATGGCCTGCCGCGGCGTGGCGGATCGAGCATGATCGTCAACGGCCTGACCGGCCGGCCGAACGCCGGGCGTCACAATCAGCAACGGGGTATCAATGGCCGAACGAATGGCCACAGGCTCCTTCCCGGACGCGACGACGCCATCACAGCCGACCTCGGCTGCGACACGCGCACGCGCCACCACGAGATCAGCGACGCTTTGTCCGTCTCCCCATTTCCGAAGATCCGCACGGTCAACGTTCGTCAACACCGTCACCGCCAGAATGTGCAGTGCCGGATTGCCGGCCCGACCTTTTACAGCGGCAGCCAGCGCCTTTCGCTGCGCATGGACGGTGAGAAAGGACACGCCCATCTCCGCAACCCGCGCGGTTGTCCGCTGGACCGTCTCCGCAATATCCAACACTTTCAGGTCGAGAAACACGGGTTTGCCAAATTGTCGCACCAGCCGGATGACCGCCGGGCCTTCGCTCGCAAACAGTTCCAACCCGACTTTGATGACCCCAACCGATTCATGGACAGCATCCAGCACCGTTTCTGCCGCCTGCGCCGTGGGAACGTCCAGGGCAAAAATCAGCCGCTCTGTGGCGTGAATCCCAGCCCCCCGCGCGTGTCCGTGTCTGTGCTCAGCCATGGCTGTCGTGTTCCGTTGCCCGTTGACCCGGGAGAAGGGGATATGCTACAAGTCTGGCCTCGCATTACCCACACAACCTGAAAGGAACATCATGCCGGTTACTCACACGTCAGCCATCAAGCGAGCCCGCCAGTCGGAGAAGCGCCACGTGCACAACCACGCCATCCTGCACCGCACCAAAACCGTCGTCAAAAAGTTCCGGGCCACCATCCAGCGACCTGGCTCGGAACCCGACGAGCAATCGGCCGATGCCCTGTTCAGGGAAGCCGTCTCAACCCTGCACAAAGCGGCAACGAAGGGTGTCCTTCATCGCAACACCGCTTCCCGACGCATTGCACATCTCGCAACTGCCTTCAACGCCTTCAAAGCCCGCTGACCGTCTTTGGCATGTTACCGGTTGCGTCCGGTCTCCTGACGCCGCACCTGTGGTACCGGCTGGCGAGTCCTGACAGACGCGGACCTGGCCAGTTGGCACAAACCAAAAATTAAGTCATGCATGATGTGGTGTGGCGAATTGGCGGCGCCACCTTTCAGTGCACGATCCGTCTCCGCAAACGCCGCGAAGATTTTTGGAAAATGCGCCAGAGGCATGCGCCTGGCCACGGCGAAAAACTCGTGTTGCCCGCGGGGATGGATCCCCAGGGATCTCGCCACCGCCGCTTCACCGACTCCACGGTTCAGCCCATCGTTGGCTTTCCACAAACGACGGTACTGCCACAGCAACGCGCCGAGTATCCGCAGGGGAAGCTCGTCCGCCTTCAGGTTTTTGTCCAGAATGAGGAGTGCTCTGGCCTCGTTGCCCTGCGCGATGGCTCCCGACAGGTCGAAGATTGACGCACCTGGTTCTTTTCCCTGGACAGCCACCACATCACGCGCGGTGACCGTTGTTCCCCTGGGCACATACAGGGCCAGCTTCTCGAGTTCCCGCCGCACACGGTATAACCCTTCGCGACCCGTATTGCTCAGCATCGCCTCCGCTTCGGCATCAAGACTCAGGCCAAGGCGCGAGGCCTCCTGACGAATCCAATCCGGTCGTTGACTGTCATACAAGGGAGCACAGTTCACCACCACGGCCTGTTTGGTACATGCCTGAACCCATTTCAGCCGGCCATCCAGTTTTCCCGCAGAGATGATCAGCGTGGTGGAATCGGACGGCGCGGCAAAATAGGGCATGAGCGCCTCCCCTTCCCGCACAGACAGCCTGTCCGCCCACTTCAGCAGCATCACGCGATGGCTGGAAAAGAAAGAGACTTCCCGGGCATGACACACAATCTCCTCTGCTGACGTTTCATCGCCGTAGAGGATTTCGAAGGAAAAGGCCGTGTTGGTGTTGGTGTCGGCACCGGTGCCCGTACGGACATCGCCCGGCACCCCGCCCCCCGCACGAGGCGAGGCCGCATTGCGAATCATGTCAATGGCGTGATCGCGGAGGCAGTCTTCTTCCCCAAGCACCGCATACAACACCCCCCGCCCGTGGCGTTCCAAAGACGAACCCAGCCCCGCCAGGCTGAGACCGCTATCTCTGGAACTCCGTCCACCCACAGATCACCTGATTCATCCTGGCACGCGTACCAGCACAGACGTGCGGGGCGTGGGAGACAGGACAGGGCATGAGGCGAGAATCCGGGGAGCGGCCACAGACGAGGATGGCCCGGGAGAAAACTGCCCCTGTCTCCACGCCTCCCGGAAGGACACGGCCAGTGTTTCCGCAGCATCCTGTCCCGCCCGCTCCAGCGCCCGATCCTGCAAGACCCGATTGAACTGAATTTCATCCTGGCGTCCTTCAACATCGGGCCCGCGATTGACGAAAAACTCTCCGATGCCGGTGGCCGTTCCCGTCCACGCCACGTCACCTGTCCGCCGGTGCTTCACGGTGGCATTGACCACCATCTCCACGCGTCGTTCCCGGGTGACGTTGGTCGAGAATGTCAGCGACGAGACCGTCACAGAGATGATCTCTCCCTCCATGACATAATCCGCCTGCTCGTCATCCGCCACGACACGTGTCCCACCACCGACGGTGAATTCCTGACGCATGGCACGGGTACAGGCATATTCCAGATTACGATGAAACGTACGGTTGCGAAAATTCCGAATGGCCAGCTCCACCACGGGGGCCGCATCATCTGTCAGGGCCGGTCCTCCTCCAATGCGAGGCCCGGGACCTTCCACGGAAAACTGGTAGCCGCATCCCTGGACGAGCACGCCCAGCACCACGACCACCATGGTTGCAGCCCGTCCGTCCATCATCGCCATGCTCCCTGCAGCCTCTCAGACCACAAAGTTGACCAGTTTTTTCTCAACATAAATCACCCGGCGAGGCGTGGCCCCCTTCAACCATTCCTGCATTCTGGCATCGTTACGTGCACGCTCGAGAATGTCGTCCTCCCCCGCATCGGCCGACACCTGCATGGTGCTCCGCAACTTACCATTGATCTGCAGGGGAATCGTCAATTCCTCCGGCACCGCCAGGGCAGGATCGCAGGTCGGCCAGGCCTGATGCGCAAGGCCCGTCGTATGGCCCATCCCCTCCCACAACTCCTCCGCCAGGTGAGGGGCAAACGGCGACAGCAACAGGACAAAGGCCTCGGCCGACGCACGCGGCACAGGCCCGTCTTTGGTGAGATCACGCGCCATGACCATCAATTTCGCAATGGCCGTATTCAACCGCATCGCCTCCAGGTCCTGCGTCACGCCCTGAATGGTCCGAGCTGTGAGCCGGGCCTGATTCGGGGTCCCCTGACCGTCAATGAGCGACGCCACGGAGCCGTCGTGTTCTGTCCCGCCGCGCACGAGACGAAAGGCACGTTGCAGAAACCGCACCACGCCGGGGATGGATTCCGAAGACCAGGGAGCCCCTTTGTCCAGTGGCCCCATGAACATTTCGTACAGCCGCATCGCATCGGCTCCGTACTCGGCAATAATCTCATCCGGATTCACCACGTTGCCACGGCTCTTCGACATTTTCTCCGTGACTTCGGTCAGCACAAGCCCCTCCAGCGTCGGATGCATCGGCGTCCCATCCTGCCATCGCACATCGGTCGACGCCACCCATCGCGCCTTGAGTTCTTCCCCCGTCTCACGGTGCAACGGGGTCTCCGCGTCAACACGTACGTCCGACGCCGGATAGACCCGCACCGGGAATGAGGGATCATCCGAAACATTGTTATCAAAATAGCGATAACTGTGCCCGAGGATCATGCCCGGATTCAGCAGTTTCTGAAACGGCTCGGGTGTATGCACCAGCCCGAGGTCATACATCACCTTATGCCAGAACCGCGCATAGAGCAGATGCAGCACGGCATGTTCGGCCCCGCCCACGTACAAATCAACCGGCATCCAGTACCGTTCGGCATCCGTTGACCACGGCTCCTGATCATTGTGGGGATCGCAAAACCGCAGGTAATACCAGCAGCTCCCAGCCCACTGGGGCATGGTATTCGTGTCGCGCAAGGCCCGTTGTCCCGTCTCGGGGTCGGTGACTTCAATCCACTCGCGCACACGTGCCAGCGGGGGTTCACATTCCCCGCTCGGGCGAAAATCTTCCAGCTCGGGAAGCAGAACCGGTAAATCCGCTTCCGGTACAAGCTGGATCGTCCCGTCCTCACAATGCAGCACGGGAAACGGCTCTCCCCAGTACCGTTGCCGGCTGAAGAGCCAATCGCGCAATTTATACTGGATGGTCTTCCCACCCTTCCCGTGTTCCGCCAGCCAGTCATTCATGCGTTGTTTGGCATCGGGAGTCGCCAGGCCATTCAAAAAACCGGAATTGACATTCGTGCCTTCCCCGACAAATGCGCCGGTGGCCGGATCGCCTCCGGAGACGACGGTGACAATCGGCAGACCAAACCGCTTCGCGAACGCATAATCCCGCGTATCGTGCGCCGGCACCGCCATAATCGCCCCGGTGCCATAGGTCGCCAGCACGTAATCCGCAATCCAGATCGGGAGCGGCTGCCCCGTGACCGGATGCGAGGCGAACGCGCCGGTGAAGACTCCTGTCTTCTCACCCAGGTCGGCGACACGCACCCGTTCACTCCGACGCGAGGCGTCTTCGACGTAGGCCTCCACGTCCGCACGCCGGTCGGGTGTCGTGATCGCACTCACGGCCGCATGTTCCGGAGCCAGCACCAGATAGGTCGCTCCGAACACGGTGTCCGAACGGGTGGTGAACACCTCAATCGCCTGCGTCGCTTCACGCGACCCGGCCGTTCCATCCTCAATCTGGAAAAAAATCCTGGCACCTTCGGAACGCCCCACCCATTCCCGCTGCATCCGCTTAATGGATTCGGGCCAGTCCACCAGTGCCAGGTCGTCAATCAACCGGTCCGCGTAGGCCGTGATCCGGAGCATCCACTGACGCATGGGAACCCGGACAACCGGATGCCCTCCGCGTTCACTCTTCCCGTCAATCACTTCCTCGTTGGCCAACACCGTTCCCAAGGCCGGGCACCAGTTCACCGGCGCTTCCGCCAGATAGGCCAGCCCTCGTTCATACAGTTTGCGAAAGATCCACTGCGTCCAGCGCACGTAGGCGGGATCGGTCGTATCAATTTCCCTCGACCAGTCGTAATCCATGCCCAGGGCCTGGAATTGACGCTTGAAGTTCTGGATATTCCGCCTGGTGGTTTCTCGTGGATGGGTTCCCGTTTCAATCGCGTACTGCTCCGCCGGCAGGCCAAAGGCGTCCCAGCCCATCGGATGCAGGACGTTAAACCCGCACATCCGTTTGTAGCGGGACAGAATATCGGTGGCGATATAGCCCTTGGGGTGACCGACGTGGAGCCCGGCCCCGGATGGGTACGGGAACATATCAAGGACGTAATACTTGGGTTTGGCCGGGTCCCTGTCGGCACGAAAAGGCCGGGTCTCGCGCCAGTACGCCTGCCATTTCTTCTCAATGCTCTGGTGATCGTAGAATGTGGACATGAGCCGGGGTGACACGCGCTGGCCCGTATCCTTCGGGACACCCGGGCAGGCGGTATGCGACAGGCGGAAAATCTACCACAGCCCACCCCGTGAGACAAGACAGGTCAGGGTTGAATGATCCGCGGCGCGGCCTGGCATGGTGAGGCCGAGTGCATGGTCTGCCTCGCGGCTGCGTGGCCCGTTTCGGTTCGGTCAGCGGCGAAAAAATCCCGGCGGCCATTTCCTGCTGGAAAACGCCGCATGGTTTGTGTACATTCCAACCCGGGCGCGGCGGTGCTCCAGACCGTGCCTGTGCCTGATTAGCCAGCCTGACATCATATGCACCCTTGTCCGTCGGTCGGCGCGGGATCCAGTTGTCTCTGTCATCCAACGCACCCCACGAAAAGGAAACTCACATGAAACTGCACTGGAAAATTGCTCTTGCCATCGTGGCGGCCCTGGTCGCGGGCCATCTGACACCGGTGGAAAGCGACCTGTTCAAGGTCTATGACTTTCTTGGCACGTTGTTCTTGAACGCCTTGAAAATGATTATCGTGCCCCTGATCGTATCGTCCATTATTTGCAGCGTGTCCGGCCTGGGCGAAGGCGATCATCTCGGCCGCCTTGGCGGGAAAACTCTGCTCTACTACACAGCCAGCAGCCTGCTGGCCATTCTGGTCGGCCTGGCGGTCGTGAACATCACGACGCCCGGCATCAGCGACGGAAAGCCCGCTGGAGCACAATTGAACCTCGGGACAGACAAAGCCGCACTGCAGAAAGCCCTGTCCAGAATCGAAGGCCGCGGGAGCGGCGACATCGTCGATATTTTTCTGCGGATGGTGCCGAAGAACATTTTTGCCGCCGCGCATGAAACGCAAATGCTGGGCCTGATTTTCTTCAGCATCCTGTTCGGTGTGTTCATGACGCGCATCAGCGGTCACTATCAGACGACCCTCCAACAGTTCTGGCACGGCGTGGCGGACACCATGGTCGCCATCACGATGTTCATCATGCGATTCGCGCCCGTCGGCGTGTTTGGTCTGATTGCGGAAACGGTCAGCGCCACCGGCTTTGGCGCGTTCAAACCGGTGCTGGGATTTTTTCTGACGGTAGTCGTGGCTCTCGCCCTGCACACGTTTGTGATTCTCCCACTGGCGCTGGCCGTACTGGGCCGTGTCAAACCCGTCCGGCATTTCCAGGCCATGGCGCCTGCGATGCTGACGGCGTTTTCCACCGCATCCTCGTCGGCCACACTCCCGTTGACCATGGAATGTGTCCGGGAGCGCGCCGGCGTGTCGCGCTCTACCTCCAGCTTTGTGTTGCCGTTAGGGGCCACCGTGAACATGGATGGCACCGCCCTGTATGAATGTGTGGCGGCCATGTTCATTGCGCAGGCCTACGGGCTGGATTTAAGTCTGGCCACGCAATTCACGATTGTGCTGGTGGCCCTGCTGACATCCATTGGCGTGGCCGGCATTCCCGCTGCCAGCCTGGTGGCGATTGTCGTGATTCTCGCCGCCGTGGGGCTGCCGCCGGAAGGCATCGGCATCTTAATGATTACGGATCGAATCCTCGACATGATGCGCACCGCCGTCAATGTGTTCAGCGATTCCTGCGCGTCGGTCATCATCGCCAGATCGGAAGGGGAAACGGAAGTGCTGAAGGGGGAAACGGAAGTTCCGAAGGAATGAGGGGGCAAGCTATCCCTGTTCTGATACAATGCAACCAAGGTATTTCTCTTCTGGAGGGAGGGATCAAAAATGACGGATGACAACAAAGAAACGGGAAAGCCGAACGCCATCGGGGAAAAGCCCATTGACAGGGACAACAAGGGTGATTGTTGTTTCAAAGTCAACGGCGTCGCAATCACAACGCCGCACCATAAACTCGTCGCACGAGATGTTCTCAAACTGGCCAAAGATAAGGGAGCCATCCCTGGAAAGCCTGATAACTACATTTTGAAGGGCAAGATAAACAGGGAATATAAGCGGGATGATTGGGTTGATCTGGACGAGGACAAGGAGCACATAACCATTCCCAACCAGTCAACACCGGTGGCATGAATCTCTTCAAGATGTCCGATAACATCACGCACATACAGGCCGAACTGGAGTCTCTGGGATACGAGACTTTCCTGTTTGACAGCAAGCAGGGAAAAGTTGTTGCTTTTCGCTACACGGTGGAAGTTGGTTCTTATAAGGACCAGTCATTCACTCTGGGAATCAGCATGCGAGGTCGTGAAGCATATCCGGAATATCCTCCCCATTGGATTCATATACTCCCACCAGTCGATGACGGAAAAGGAGGAACCGTTATCAGTTACAACGATGACAAAGGGCAACAATGGATTGCAATGAGCCGCCCCCCGGGTCAATTATGGGATGAGTTGCCGACAAAGCATATGAAAGCGTATTTGAGCGAACACATACGTCGCTTCTGGAACAACATATGAATTCTGAAGTTGTCTTCACGTCTGAGGCAGATTCGATTGCCAGCCAGCATCTGTTGCAGCACTTCCGTCGCGATGAACAACAAGAAGATCTTTGCTTCGCTTTGTGGCGTCCGTCCACCGGACAGACGCGGGAAGTCGCGCTCATCAATGAGATCATTCTCCCGGGAAAAGGCGACCGAACCCTGCATGGCAACACGAGTTTCGAACCCGGCTATCTCGAACGAGCGATAGAAACCGCATGCAAAAAAAAGGCAGGGCTGGCTTTCATGCACAGCCACCCATCCCCTGGATGGCAGGGGATGAGTGGGCCGGATGTTGAAGCTGAGCGTGATGTACTGGCATACCCGGCCGGAGCAACCGGTCTACCATTAGTTGGCCTGACGATTGGGACAGACGGCTACTGGAGCGGACGTTTCTGGCGAAAAACCGGCAGACGAATGCGTTGTTGCTGGTGCGACAAGATTCGTGCAGTAGGCCCTCAATCTTACAAGATTTATTTCAACGACGAGATCGTTCAACCGCCGGCGAGGAAAGAAATTCTCAAGCGTACGTTTGACACATGGGGGCGTACATCACAAGACACGATCGCACGTTTGAACGTCGGCATTGTTGGGCTTGGGAGTGTCGGTTGCACCGTCGCCGAAGCCATCGCACGGATTGGGGTCGCGCAAGCTACGCTGATAGACCCGGACAAAATCGAAAAACACAATCTTGACCGTCTGCTCTATGGTACGAAAAAGGATATCGGCAAGCTGAAAGTTGACGTAGCAGCACGTGCCATGAAATCTCACGCAACCGCGGAAAAAATTCGGATAACCACCTTCCCTCTCTCAATTCACAACCAAACGGCCTATCAGGCGGCACTGGACTGCGACATTGTGTTCAGTTGCGTCGACCGCCCTGTTGCACGTGATGTTTTAAACTATATCGCGCACGCACATTTAATTCCGGTCATTGATGGCGGAGTTGCTGTAGAGACGGACAGCCGGCAGGCAAACCTGTTCTCAGCGCATTGGCGTGCTCACATTGTTACGCCATACCATCAATGTATGCGATGTAACGGACAGTACAATTCAAGTATGGTGGTGATGGAGTTGGATGGCTCCCTCGACAATCCGTCTTACATTAGTGATCTGCCTGAAGAAGAACGAGGAACGAATCAGAATGTGTTTCCGTTCAGTTTAAGCGTCGCAGGAATGGAAACGAACCTGATGCTTCGCTATTTACTCGCTGCAGACTGGTGGCCACTGGTGCAACAACAGGATTGCCAGTTTGTGGCCGGAGAAATGCGGATTATTAACAAAGAATGCCACATGCACTGCTCATTCCGCCAACGTCGTGCACAAGGTGACAGGGAAAATCCATCCTATTTGATAAAAGGGGAAAAACCATTGACCACACCTGAGCTTCACGCAATTTGACAGCACGACGTCAGGATTTTCGATACCGTATTCCCGAACAGCGGACTTCTGTATACGTTAATTCAGCCCTCTCCAGTAGCACTTCCAGGCAATGCTGTATGTTCTCTCGGTAAGGCACGCAAGGGCCAAGTGTGATTACGCTATCAGTGGCCAGCAGTCGTGGTATTTCCAGAGTCGGGTGGTTGTAATAGTGTCTTATATCTATATATGACCTGTCCGTGTACTCAACAAAAGAAATTTTTTGCTGGTCGATTTCGGAACTCGTCGTGATAAAACGGCATTCTTCTTCATATTCATATGCACTGCTCTTATATAAATAGCGAACCTTTTCTAGAGATTCCCAAACAGCCCTGGCAATTTCCTTTCCTAAATGTCGGGTTCGGTCATGTTTAACAAAACGGTCAACAAAACAGGACAACATTTCGAGAAAGGGATCTAATGTCTTTAGAGTCTGCTTCACTGAATCCGAGCCATACACGACTTTCCGAAAAGAAGAACCCGAAGCACTTAACAACAACGAGCAACCTTCACCCTGCTTCCCATATTCCCTCCAGAATACAAGGTTGTCGCTCATATCCTTATCTTCCCTGGGGAGGATAAAAGAGGCGACATATGCACATTCCTGTCTTTCGCGTGTAATCTCTTCTGCCTCCCTTCTCAACCAGTTATATTTATCAGGCAAATTCCTGACAAAGAAATTGCCTTCATCTGGATCGTTAAAGTGCACTGTGTCGTACAGACGTAGATAACCTTTACCTGTTTCTTTTTCGTCCTCTTTCCCTTTACTTATCATCTTCTCATTCGTATTTTTTCCTGCACTATTCTTGTCAGCATAACCAAGTATGGACATAAGATTCTCGATGCTGGTGTAGTGAATGACTTGCCCAATTGGTTTTTTGTGCCAGCGGTTTAAAATTTCTTCGCAAAAAATACCCCCTACTTCCCTTACCTTCCTGTGTGCACTGTATTTTTCAGGTGGATCAACCTCAAAGTATTTCCACGTATCTTCCAGAATCACCTCTAATTTTCGTATCTCTGTTTTATTCTTGTCGTCGGTCATTTAGAAACTCCTTTCAGCCATTTTTCTCATATTCTACGACTTAAAACGCTCGCAACCCGCTGAGCCCCTGATGAATCGGCTTGCTCTGACGACCATTCTCAAGCAACAGGCTGGCTTGCCACGGTAGAGACGGCAGGCTGATTGTCCGTCATGTGGCTGTTCGGGGTTCCTGCCCCTGGTCAACGCCACGGGCAGGCATTTCGCAGGAATGACCAAAGCGGCAACGGGGCTCTACCTCATGTCAGCGACGGCTTCTTTGACCACGCCGTCAATCTCACGAACGTCGGACACCATCCGATACCGCCATTTCCCGTAAGCCCCGTCAGCATTGACAGCGGCGACCCAGCGTTCGGCAGCACTTTTCTTGACCTCTTTTAACGGGTCAAAGCCCTTGGTCTCCAGAATCAGATACTGTGCTTCTTCCTCGTGCAGGCGGATGAGAAAATCCGGTACGTAGTCATGCGATTCGCCGTTATACAGATACGGAATGCCTAAGCCCATGCCCTCATTTTTCGCAAACGCGCACACCTGAGGATGTGTGTCCAGGTGCCAGGCGGCAGACTGCTCAAACACTTTGGTGTCCGGCACGACAGCATTGATATGGCTTTTTCGTACCGGACAGGGTTCCCGACTCGTATGAAAATCCACGTCTGCCGTTGACCCTGCTCCGCGCATCCGCTCATAGCGTGGCAGTTCGGGCACTTCGTCGGCGGATTCGTCGGGATGGATGTTCTGCCGCAGGGATTCAATAATCCAACCGTAATACGGAGCTAAAAACGCATCCCGCTTGTCTGCAGGCGGGGCCGCGGAAACTTTTTCGGTGATGTAGGCACACACAATGTTATAGAGCTGGGCAAACAGGATATTGGACGGCAGTTGGCACTCGGCATCCCCGGCATATTCTTTCGTCAGGGCCGCTGTCATCTCGTACAGTCTTTCCTGCAGCCGAGCCGACTGGCGAAATGTTTGTAAATTCGCTTCGCTGCTTTTCCCAGGCCCGTGCAAAGACGGGCGGCCGGTGTTGTGAGACAACGCCGCTTTCATTTCGACTTCCGGCGGAATGGTTGTACTGTCAACGGTCAACGTGGGAAGCGTGTCCATGTGACAGACCACGCGGTGGCGCACGGTTTGCCGGTAGCCTTCCACACGTGGGAACCGCATGACGTATCCTGCCTTACCGGGAATCGCCCGGATATGGTGACGTCGTTGTTTTTTCTCACTCCTGCCAGTGGCCTTGACCGTGAAGGAAGACAGCGGCACCCCCAGCACGGTGGCGATCTCCTCCTGCATCAGCCCATCTTCACCGACCTCATAGGAGGCACGCCGCAGCCCCCGCCCGATGACCTGCTCGCACAGCAGTTGTGACATGAACGGGCGCAGGCCGATGATATGCGTGACCGTGCTGCAATCCCAGCCCTCGGTGAGCATGCCCACACTGACAATGCAACGAACATCTCGCCCCGGCGGATGCGTTCCGCGCCCCAGCTTGCCCGCCAACGCCTCAAACCCGTCAGGATACTGAGCCTGACGCTGACTGTTCCGTGGCCAGTCCAGTTTGCCAATGGTGTCCAGGGTGTGACGCATCCACCGGCTTTCATCGCTTTTGGTATTGCCGCTTTCGATTTCCTTCTGCACATCGGAATACACACAGATGGTGTTGGTTTTCTCCTCACTGTTTTGCAGTGCGGGCAGGGACGCGCGCGGAATCATGGTTGTGGGTGGCTCGTCATCGGCCAGCCACTCATACACGATTTTCGCCAGGGCTTTGGTCTTGCACACCAGGATAAACACCGGTGGTCGTTCGTCATCCGAGCCCTCCAGTTCCCGACGCATGTTCTCCCACATGCCACCCAGCATGGCGATCGGCGTATGCGCGTACTTGAGGATGGCTTCCGGTTTGGGGCCGCTTTTTCTGCCGCCGCGCTCTGTGGTGGTGAGCTGCGGCATGATCCACTTCCAGATATTAAAATACCCGGGGACAGACTGGCCGGAAGAATCCCGAACAGCCAGTTGCGGGATCTTCACCAGCCCGGATTCAATCGCATCCTGCAGGCCGAAGTCGCTCACCGTCCACGGGAAAATACGGTTGGTGTCCTTGCCGGCCCTGCCCAGAAAATAGGGAGTGGCCGAGAAGTCCACACACAAATTAATGCCGCGTGCGTTGTGCACCTTGTCCAGCCCGTCCACCCACACCGTGGCTTCCTGATAATACTGTTCAGCCGTCTCATCATCACCAAGCAGCTCGTCCTCATCGCTGTCTTTGTCGTCACTGGTCTCGGGCAGACGGTACGCGTGATGCGCCTCATCGTTGAAGACAAGCACATTGCGTCGCGTGCCCAGTTCGCTCTCCAGCACACGCCGCACGATGGCGGTGTCGGTCTCAATGTACTTTTCCGATGTCATCTCCACCTTTGTCAGTGCCCCGCTCCTGTCCCTGATTTCCTTCAGCACGGACAACAGTCCCAGCGCGCGTTTCGTGTTCACGTCGTGTTCGGTCATGTACCGCTTGCCGCGCGCGGTCATGGCTTTGGGGCCGATCCAGACGGTTTCACGCACAACAGTACGCCGTCCGGTCTTGACGACCTTGCCGGCCTGTGTGCTGCGCGGTTCAAAGACATGCCAGTTGACGGTCAGAATCCGCCCCTGCACCAACTGCGACATCAGGCCCGGCGGCACCAAGTCACGAGTACGGTACAGGCTGGCTTCGTCTTGTCGGGGATCCAGTTCGACCAGGCGGTCACGAATCGTCACATTGGGGCAGACAACCAGAATGGCATCGGAAAAACGTTTGTCGTTCCTGTTCGTGATTTTGTTCAGAATGCTCCACGCCGCCAGCATGGCCATGACCGTGGTCTTGCCGGCACCGGTTGCCATTTTGCAGCACCGTCGACGCAAGCCTTCATCATCCGGCGGGATGGGGATGCCCTGTAGAAAATCCGCGCGCGCCTCTGTCAGAAAAATAATGGTCTCCGCGGCCTCCAGCTGGGCAAAAAACAGGCGATGTTTCCGTCCGTCACGTCGCCAGTAATTCAGCAACTCCATGGTGACACGGGTGACGCCGCCCTCCCCGCGCAACGCCAGTGGCCGCCATTCGGCCAGTTGCTCGCGAATCAGCGACACCAACTGCAATGCCAGTTCGTACCCCACCTCGTGCTCGTTGGTGCCGTCGGTTCTGGCCCCCGGTGGCACGTACAGATACGTCGGCTTGCGGCGGCCGGGAATTTTTTCAGCCGGTTCGTGTTCGTGGATTTTCCAGTGCGAGGTTGGTTCCTCGTACGGCCCGTTGATAATCGGGTTTTCGACTTCAGAGGCAGGCATGGTCGTTCAGCGTCCTGCTG
>RKSG01000137.1 GCA_007570995.1 Nitrospirales bacterium | reverse complement strand
CCGTGGGCATTGAAGTGGTCGACCACCTTGTCGTGTCCACTGACAGTGTGTTCAGTTTCAAGGAAAAAAGGTTGCTGTGAAGGTTGACCCGTCCATTCTGGAGGCACCTCCCCGTCCGTCATTCCTGCGGACGCAGGAATCCAGGGTGCTGTGATGATTGCCCCGTCCATCCTGGAGGCCTACCCCAATCTCAACAGTCAGCAGCAAAACGTCATCGGTTGCCTGGACAAGCCGCTGCACGTCATAGCCGGCCCTGGCTCGGGGAAAACCTACTGCATCATTCTGCGCACGCTCAATATCCTCTTACAGGGCAAGGCGGAGCCGAAACACATCATCCTGTGCACCTTTACCGAGAAAGCCACCTTCGAAATGCGCGACCGGCTGGCGGCAGCGGCGCGCAAAATCGGATATGAAAAGGATTTATCCGAACTGACCGTCTCCACCATTCACGGGTTCTGCAGTCAGTTGCTCAAGCGATACCGCAGCAAAACACCCATGGGGCAAAATTACGAAACGCTGGATGAGTTGACGCAACAGTTATTCCTCCACGAGCACTTCAATGAAATCGTCGGAGAAAAAGAGAACAACCAATTCCTGGGAAAATGGCAGGGGAAGTGGAAAACCATCGAACAAATCAGGAAATACTTTGACAAAATTACCGATGAACTGGTTGATCCCGAGCGGCTCAGGAACTCGGGCGATGCGTTTTTATCCGCCCTGGCGGGTGCCTACGACAGATACCGGTGCCTGCTCCTGGGCGCGAACCGCGTGGATTTCGCCCATCTCCAGAAAATGGCCCACGACCTTCTCGACTCTCCCGGGATGACTGACGAGGTCACGCAAGACATACGATATATTCTTGTGGATGAATATCAGGACACCAACTATGTGCAGGAACAACTGCTGTTCAAGTTAACCGGGGCAACCGGCTATCTGTGCGTCGTGGGCGACGAAGACCAGAGCCTGTACCGGTTTCGCGGCGCCACCGTGCGCAACATCCTGGAGTTTGCCAAACACCTGCCGGCCAGTGAAACGCAGAAGCTGACCACAAACTACCGCTCCCATCGGGACATCATTGGTCGATACGACCACTGGATGGCTTCCTGTGACTGGTCAAACCCCACTGGATTGCCTTTTCGTCACGACAAGCACATCGAGCCAAACAGTGGAGGCGCGCACGAAAACTACCCTGCAATCTTTTCCATCTGGGGGTGCGACCAGCGCGACGAGGCAACCCGCCTTGCCGATCTCATCAGCCACCTGAAGGACAACGGCGTGATAGAGGATTACAGCCAGGTTGCACTGCTCCTTTACAGCGTTCGTCAAGAACACAGCGGCCACTACCTGGAAGCGCTTGCCGCAAAAGACATCCCCGCTTTCTGTCCGCGTGCCAGGAAGTATTTTGTCAATGAGGAAATCGTTCAAATGATGGCCTGCTTCGCCGTGATTTTCGGCTGGCACAGCGATCAAAGAGGCGAGATGTCCGGTACCACGCGCGAACTGGCGGACTATGTGGACGGCGCGATCGTTCGTTTGGGGCGGAATTGGGCCACCACGCCGCTGAGTGGAAAAATCCGCAAGTGGGCAACGGAAATTGAAAACCTGCAAGAAGGCAAGACCTTGAATACTCGACCGGCCGATTATTTCTATCAACTTCTTGCACTGGAGCCTTTTGTCACAGCAATCAAAGATGAGAACGCCTCGCGCAACCTCGCCACCTTTTCGCAGTTACTCAGTGCCTTCCAGCTGTATTACCACTACACGGTCGTTACCGCGAAGAACCGGCATTTTCTGCGCCTGCATTTGTTCAACAGTTTTTTCAATTTCCTGTACGCCAACGGCATCAACGAGTTCGAGGACCGGTATCAGCCGATCCCCAGGGGCTCTGTTCAGGTGATGACCATCCATCAGGCGAAAGGATTGGAGTTTCCGGTCGTCGTGGTCGGCTCGCTCAATCACGCGTCGCGCACACAAAAGGAGGTGGATCGGGCCTTGGGAGACCATTACCACCGGCCTCCGTTTGAGCCGGAGGACCGAATCACCGGGTTTGACCGGATGCGTCTGCACTATGTGGCATTCTCGCGCGCGCAATACCTGCTGGTGCTGAGTGCTTGCGAGAAACCGAAGCCGCACTTTGCGTGCATGTGGGATGAATTGCCCCAATGGCCCTATGTGGACAAAGAAGCGCTGACAGCGCAACGGTTCGCTTCCCGTGAACATGTGCCGGTGAAGAAGACATACAGTTTCACCGGTGACCTCAGGGTGTACGAAACCTGCCCGCGACAATATCAATTCTTCAGAAATTATGACTTCGCGCCGTCGCGCTCGGCGGGGATGTTCTTCGGGCTGCTGGTCCACCAGACCATAGAGAGCATTCACCGCGTTGCCCTGGGCGGCGGGCTTGACACCCTGGGCGAGCCGGGCATCAACGAGATGTTCGAGCAGACATTCCAGTCCCTGCGGACGAGCAATATCCGCCCGATTGACGACGCCGCCAAACGCGCCGCATCGCGGCAGGTGACGGACTACGTTCGCCAGAATCGCGAGGAAATGAAGAACATTGTGGAAACCGAAGTGGACGTGTCCCTGGAACAAGGCGAGTACATTCTCTCCGGCACGGTGGACTTGATCCGCAACGGCGACGGCAAGCTGGAACTGCTGGATTTCAAGACCTCGCCGCGACCGAAAGACCCTGAACGCATCGCCGCATATGAGCGCCAACTGTGCACCTACGCCTACATCCTGGAGCAGCGGCATAGCCGTCGTGTTGACCGACTGACGCTGTACTGGACGTCCGAACCGAAAAAGGAAGACGCGCTGATGACGCTGCCCTATGATCGACGAAAAGTGGATTTGGCCGGGTCGCATTTTGACAAGGTGGTGGGGTGCATACGGGCGGGGGAGTTTGCGGTGAAGAAACCGCCTGAATCGGCTATATGCAAGGAATGTGACATGCAACACCTCTGCCGCGCTGATGGCACCATTGCGGCAACACACTGACCTCATCGGAGACAACCATGGCGAAAATTGACATCACCGGAACCGAACTGGTCTGGCCGGGGAAATATCACGAGGACGGCACGCGCCGGGAAGTCGCGCGCGTCGATTTGCCGTTTCAGGTGATTGAGACGGTGAACGAAAGCCGCGCCACGAGGGAGGAAAAGAAGAAAACCGCCAATCGGGACATCTTTGATGACTGGGAGGTGAAGGAAGGCGATACCTTCGAGGAAGGCTGGAAGAATAAGTTGATCTGGGGCGACAACCTGTTGGTGATGGGTGCGCTACTGAAGAAATTCGCCGGGAAAATAGACCTGATTTACATTGACCCGCCGTTTGCCACGGGGGCGGATTTCTCGTTCAGCGCGCAGGTGGGCGAATCTGGCGAGGCGGTGTCCAAGGCGCAAACCATCATCGAGGAAAAGGCCTACCGGGACACATGGGGGCGCGGGATAGATTCCTATATTGCGATGATTTATGAGCGGCTGGTGTTGATGCGGGAGTTACTATCTGACACTGGCAGCATTTATGTGCATTGTGATTGGCGGGTGAATTCGTATTTGCGGCTGGTGCTGGATGAGGTTTTTGGGAAAGAAAATTTTTGGAATGATATTGCATGGAAACGTTACGCGGCTCATAGCCTTTCAGATTCTGGATATGATGCGGTGAAGGATTCAATCTTCCTGTATTCAAAGGATAAAGAAAATACGAAATTCAACATTCAGTATGGCCCGTTACTGGAACAGGAAATATCTGCCCGCTTCCCTTTCCTTGAAAGGGAAACCGGCAGAAATTATCAGCATGCCGCTCTTGAAAAGTCTGCGAACGCAAGTAGCAGAGGCGAGGTGAGATTAATTCAGGGGAGAGAAGTAACGACCCATATAGGTTGGATATGGGCTCAGGAGACTTTTGACAAGAGATTACAAGAAAATCCCTTGTTGATTCATTGGACGGGTACCGGACGGCCACGATACAAAATTTATGCTGATGAATATCCGGGTTATCCGCTTGGAGATATGTGGGTGGATATAAAATATCTTTCTGCTGGGGATAATGAGCGGGTTGGTTATCCCACCCAAAAGCCCGAAGCCCTTTTGGAAAGGATCATCAAAGCCTCCAGCAACGGAGGAGGTCTCGTCGCCGACTTCTTCGGAGGTTCCGGCACTACCGCCGCCGTTGCCGAAAAACTGGGCCGCCGCTGGATCACCTGCGACCTCGGCCGCTGGGCGGTGCACACCACGCGCAAGCGCATGCTCGGCATTGCAAACTGCAAACCGTTTGATGTGCTCAACCTCGGCAAATACGAAAGACAATACTGGCAGGGCGTCACCTTCGGCGAAGAGAAGGACAGAAACACTACTGAACAAACACTGTATCAATACCTCGCCTTCATCCTGAAACTCTACGGCGCGCAACCTCTTGCCAGCATGACACACCTGCACGGCAGGAAAGGCAAGGCGCTGGTCCACATCGGCGCGGTAGATGCGCCGGTGACCATCAATCAAGTCAACCAGGCCGTGGACGAAATCATCCAACTCAAACAGAAGGAGCTGCATGTACTCGGCTGGGAATGGGAAATGGGACTGAATGATCTGGTGATAGGCGATGCTGAACGCAAAGGCATCAAACTCTCGCTCTTCAACATTCCCCGCGAAGTGATGGAGCCGCAGGCGGCAGACAAGGGCGATATACGCTTTTTTGAACTGGCGTATCTGAACGCGGCAATCAAGCAGTCCGGGAAACTATCGGTGCATGTTGAGTTACGGGATTTTGCCATTTCCGACGCGGATGCCATTCCCGAAGGCGCGAAAATCTCCAAATGGTCGGACTATATTGATTACTGGGCGGTTGACTGGGATTTTCAGGGGGATACCTTCATGCAGGGCTGGGTCGCCTACCGCACCCGCAGTGCTCGCGCGTTGCCGCTGGTCTCCGATAAACACGACTACCCCAAGGCGGGAGAATACCAGGTGCTGGTCAAGGTCATTGACATCTTCGGTAACGACACATCGCGATTGCTGACCGTAACGGTGCCATAACCATGACCGACGCCGTCATCCACTATGACAAGACGTTGCCGGAAATTCCCGGGCGCGTGCCGTGGGAACGTCCAACGCAGCACCTTGTCAAAGACGGGTCCGCCGCCAGCGGTTGGCGCGTGGCCGACGGCCGCCGTTTGAGCCACCTGTTGTTGATTACGAACATTCGTTCCGCGGTGGATACGTGGCGGGAGCAGGGCTATCCGGGCGTGGCGGAACCCACCCGTCGCCTGCTGGAGTACTGGTTTGAGGAAGATCATGAAGTGCAGGGTTTCAATGTCCCGTTCCGTTACTACTTCTGCCAGCGCGAGGCGATTGAAACGCTGGTGTGGCTGGTGGAGATCTGCAACAACCGGGATGCCAAAGCGTTGATTGAGGAATACGGAGAAAATCGTCAAGTGAACCTGGTGTCCAGGACGGTCAGTTTCCAAACCTTGTCCGATGGAACAAGGCAATTGCTCCGTTATGTGGATGAAGTGGGACGGGAAATTGCACGGGATTTGCCGCCGCAGGATTTGCGTCGCTATGCCTTCAAGATGGCCACCGGTTCAGGCAAAACCTGGGTCATGGCCATGGCCATCGTCTGGGCGTTCTTCCACAAGAAGATGGTGCCGGGCTCCGATCTGTCGACCAATTTTCTCGTGGTTGCGCCGAATGTGATCGTATATCAGCGTCTGGAAAAGGACTTCGCCGACAATCGTATCTTCCGGAACATCCCGCTGGTGCCGCCGGAATGGCTCGGGCGGTTCTCTCTGAAAGTGATTCTGCGCGGGACATCCACCGAGCCGGACCCGGGCGGCAATTTGTTCCTGAGCAACATCCATCAACTGTACGAGTCGCGCGAGCGGGAATGGAGCCCCAGCAACGCCGTGGATGCTCTGCTTGGGAGAAAACCGGCATCGGATGCGGACCAATCCTGCGGCAGAACCATGCTGAAGCGCGTTCAATCGCTCGACAATGTGGTGGTGTTGAACGATGAAGCGCATCACGTTCACGACGACACGCTCGAATGGAACAAGTCCCTGCTGTCCGTTCACCGCGCGTCGCCTGGTGGATTATCGTTGTGGCTGGATTTTTCCGCGACGCCCAAAGATGACGCCGGATATTTCCCCTGGACGGTCTGCGATTACCCGCTTGCCCAGGCGGTGGAAGACCACATCGTCAAGGCCCCGCTCATTGTCACCAAAGAAGACGACCCGCAACAGCCCGACCAGGACCCCGACGGCGTCACCAAGGATAACGTGACGGAAAAGTATGCCTACTGGCTGCAAGCGGCGGTTCACCGGTGGAAGGAGCACCAAAGTGTCTACAGCAAACTTGGCACGAAGCCGGTGCTGTTCATCATGGCCGAAAGGAGCAACCAGGCAGATGCCATTGGGTCGTATCTCTGGAAAACGCCGTCCTTTGGATTCAAGCAGTCAGAGGTGCTTGTCATACACACGAACAGTGACGGTGACATTACACAAAAGGATTTGGACGAGGCCCGCAAGGCGGCGCGTGACATTGACCAGAATGAGATCAAGGTCATTGTCAGCGTGCTGATGCTGCGCGAGGGCTGGGATGTGCGCAATGTCTCGGTGGTGCTGGGACTGCGCCCGTTCACCGCCAAGGCGGAAATTCTGCCGGAGCAGGTCATTGGCAGAGGTCTACGTCTGATGACCAGCATTGGCCCGGAGCGGACGCAAACCCTTGAAGTGCTGGGCACGCGCAACCTGCTGAAGGTGCTGCGCGAGCAACTGGAAGCCGATGGCGTTGGTGTGAAAAGCACGGCGAGTGACCCGCCGCTTCCGGTCACCGTGGCGCCTGTGGTGGAACGAGCCGAGTACGACATTCACATTCCCCTTACCAGGCCACACTATTTCTTCGCGGTGCAGAACCTGGACAAGTTTGATGTCACGAAACTGCAGCCCATTTATGACCGTGAAGAACTCGAAGAGGTATTTCGCGTAGATCTGAAAATCGCATTCCAGGTAACCGATACGAGTGTTCATCAGGCTGCCATATCGGTTAGCGGGCCAGTAGAGGAGACACTCGCTTCCATCACCAATATGGTCATGGCCCGCGTCCAACTCACTGGCCGGTTTGCCGATCTCTATCCGAAAATCAAAACCTATGTGGGATGCCACTGCTTTGGGGGCACCGTTGATCTCGATAGTGAGAACGTTCGTTCAAACTTGTCTAAAGTGAGTATACGAGAGGGCATTGTCGAGTACCTGGCCAGGGAGATTCGGACGGTCACGCTGGAGACGCGCGAGCTTGAGTTTGAGAGAGCCGACTTTCGGCTGTTCCAGACCAGTCCCTTCGCCTGGCGCAGAAATCTGCCGCCGTTGCGGGCGAACAAAACGGTGTTCAACTACGTGGCGACCTACAACGATTTTGAGCGTCGTTTTGCCCAGTTTCTTGACCGGGCGTCGGATGTTCTCCGTTTTGCATCGCTCGGCACCACGGAGCAGGGGGAGTCTGGCACGCGGTTCCGGGTTGACTACCTGAAGCCCAGCGGTGCCATTGGTTTCTACCATCCCGACTGGGCCGTTGTGCAGAGGACGTCTGACGGGGAAGTGCACTGGATTATTGAAACCAAAGGTCGGGTGTGGGCGGGAACAAAAGAAAAAGACGACGCCATCAACAGGTGGTGTGAACAGATCACGGAGCAAACCGGCACGGTCTGGCGCTACCGGCGCATACAACAAACGCTGTTCGATGCAAGGCAGTTTGGGACGTTGGGGGGGCTGGTCGGTAGGGCGTGAACGGCGGGGTTGCTTAATTTTCCTGATTGTTCCGCCAGGACTCAATAACCGTGGGGAACAACATGGTCATGGCGCCAGGCAATTTCACCCGTGAATGCCACGAAATGATTTCATCACTGGCAGTTTCCATTTTTCTCTTTGCTTTGACATTCATTGCACAATTCGCCGTATGATGGCTTTTTGTCGCTTGTTAAGTAATCACTCTGCGGATAGTTACTGCAATTCTTGCACCAGTGCCACGTATCGTATCGCACCCCTTTCCTCTTTCTATAAACCATGGTTGCCTCCTATGGTTTTGGGTTGAAGAGATGAGGGAGGATAATAACATGCGCCCATTACATACTTCCAACTTTGCCCTGACCCTGCCAGCCTTGAGATAAACGCGGCCATCAAACATGGGCCATCCGAACAATGCGTGTGCACCGAAAAACTCCTCTCTGCGAACCGTGCCCGTGAATTCACCGCCCCCGTCGGCACAAATGAGAGAGTCTTCACTCACCTTTGCATCGCCGCTATTCGCCTCAACCTCAAACGCAGCATAGAAGTCATTACCGTATTCTTTGCCAATGCCAACGTGGATACCGCCGGTATCTTATTTCTTGACCGTAATTTTGCGAAGTTCAATAATAACAATACGGTTTTGTTAAACCCTGAATATATAAGGATCATCACCCTGTGACAGGCAAAAGACTCAAGCTCGCCCATTCCGCTGCTGGCCTTTCTCTTAAAGAGTTACAGGCGAAAATTGAGAACCGTGTCACGACCCAGGTGATTGCGAAATATGAGCGCAACGAAGCTATGCCCGGCTCGGCCGTCCTCATCGCGCTCTCTGACGCTCTGAATGTCCGGGTGGCCCCTGGTCAAAGCCAGGGGCATGCTTATCTGTTCGGCAACCCCGACATGGACTTCGAAATCGTAGAGCACAGGAAGAAAGCCCACACGACCAAACGAGAGAAATCCCATATCGAAGCCCAGGCCCTGCACTTTCTGGAGCGCTACCTGCTGGTCGAGAGGTTACTCCACCCCCTGGTCAAAGCCAGGGGCATGCTTGCTGTGGCTCTGACGAATATCCGCGGCCTGACCGCGCGCGTCCGCTGGGCGGAGAAAGATGCCGTGCCCGTCCCCTGGTCGCCCGGGGCGCCAGGGGCATGCATTGTGGTGAGCCGCAAGACCTGTGGGGCGTGTCAGCGCTTCACGTTGGCCCGGGAGCTTGGACATATGGTCATGGATGTGGCCAACGGGTTGGACGGGGAGGAGGCCGC
>RKSG01000086.1 GCA_007570995.1 Nitrospirales bacterium | reverse complement strand
GGTTCTGCAAGGCCAGTCTGAAAAGCCGTGCAAGGAGCGAGGAGCCGCTGACTAATTGCGCGCGGGTTGCATGTTGCAGGGCCACGCCCATGCCGCCGCTGTGGTACAAATTAAAACCAAAGGGCCTGTTCGTCAGATAAGTACTGATATCCTCTATGGTCCCGTAATACTCTTTGTGCCTGGACCAGGAGAGCCCCAGACGGCTGATCGGATGTGTGTAAAATTCATGTTTGGGCAGGATGTGTTTGAGCATCGACGGACCGTTTTCAATCCATAACACAGGGCCTGGCGAAGCATGCCATACTGATTTGCGGATGACGTAAGCGAATCTCGATTTCAGACCGGACAGACTGGAGTAACTGACAGCACGGTGCATAGCGCACAGGGCTTCGTTGAGAATCTCACAACCAGGAACGGAAGCCATCACGCTGTTATAGGCCATGATCGGTTTGTGAGGGCCGCCCTTGGTTGGTCTGTGGAGGCCCGACGTCGTGGTGCCTGTTGCGATAACAAAACCCGCTTGCTCTACATACGGTTCAACCATGTCGTCGACATCGCGCACTAAAATGAGATCATGGTCCAACCACACGCCGCCGTACTGGTAGAGCAGGGCATAGCGTATGTAATCGGCCCTGCGATCCGGAGGAATGCCGGGATGCCGGATGCTTTCCGGAAGGTCAATATAGTCGGTGACGGACTGTTCATCCAGAAGTTGTAAGGCATAGGATCCCAGATGTCTGGTGATCGTCTCCACACACAGATCCAGATACACAGGCCTGGAGTGCCCGGGAAGGTTTTCCCAGTACATCCAGACGGTTTTGTGATAGCGTGCCTGGTGTGACGTCATCGTCTGTGTGCATCCTCGTGTTTCATCCCGACAAGAAGACGCTGTCCTGATGCAATGTGACAGGCTGCTTCCCGGAGGGGCACGGTACCCAGTGACCGCTGACATGGTCAAGCGCGGTATGCCCCGGACCTGGACAGCCCCCACTTGCAACACGCGCGCGACCGTTGTGGCACGGGACATCCCCATTGCCGGAACGACATGGCACACCCGCCTGCGAAAATGTTGTGGCATGACAACGCCGAATCGGGTATTTTCCAGGAGCCGGGCCTCTGTGACGCGAGGGTGTTGCAAGGCCCATCACGGCCATGGGGGCGGTGCAGGGGTGCTCCAGGGCCGGCAGAGACCACCGTATCATCCATGCCATGACCAGCACGAGCCAGTCATCCCATACCGTGTGGCATCATGCCACGGTGACCCGCCAGAGGCGCGAGCAGCTAAACGGCCATCGGGGCGTCATACTCTGGTTCACCGGGTTGTCCGGCAGCGGGAAGTCCACGCTTGCCCACGCGGTCGAAGAACGGTTGCACCAGCAGGGATGCCGGACGTTCGTGTGCGACGGCGATAACGTCCGCCACGGCTTGTGCGGCGATCTCGGTTTTTCCAGGGAAGACCGCGCTGAAAATATCCGACGCATTGGGCAAATGGCCAGGTTGTTCGTCGAAAGCGGCATGATTGTGCTGACCGCGTTCATCTCGCCGTTCGCTGTGGATCGTCAACGGGTGCGGATGATGGTGGAGCGTTCTGAGGATTTCATCGAAGTCTTCTGCGATTGCCCGCTGGGCATTTGTGAACAACGGGACGTCAAAGGCCTGTACCAGCGGGCCAGGAAAGGGGAGGTTTCTGATTTCACCGGTATTTCCTCGCCCTATGAACCACCGCCCCACGCCGACCTCATCGTCAAAACCGGGGAACGCACTGTGGATCAATGTGTGCAGGAAGTCCTGGCCCTGCTGTACGCCCGTGGTGTGGTTCCGTTGACGCGCGAGAATGTCTAGCGGGGTTGTCTGGTTACCGGTGGTTGCCGGGCCAGCTGTCCGCGACGGCGTCTGCGTCTCGTTCGTCAGATCATCCTGGCCAGGGTGTACACATACACAGCCTGTGCGCCGGCTTGCCGAAGGGTTTTCGCACATTCATTCACCGTGGCTCCCGTGGTGAAGACGTCATCCACGAGCACCAGGGTTTTGCCCTCAATGGCAGAGGGGATGGGTACGGCGAAACACCGTCGAAGATTTTTGAGACGCTCGCGGCGTGTCAGGGACGTTTGCGACGGCGTGAAAACCGTCCGCTGGATGAGGCTGGTGGGAGCGGGGAGATGCCATTGCCTGCCCAAATGGCGGGCCAGCAGCAGCGACTGGTTAAATTCCCGTTCCCGGAGTCGCCGGGAGTGCAGCGGCACAGCGAGAATGGCATCAACGTTGGGCGGCGGGCCGACGGCCCGGGCGATCAGTTGCGCAAGCGGGGAGGCCAGTTGGGTCTTGCCGTGATATTTTAGGAGTAGAATCGCTTCTTTCAGCGGAGATTGATAGGCATACGGTGTCCGGGCGTGATGATAGGCCGGAGGGTGTTGCCGACACCACCCGCACAGATGACCGGGACTATGGGAGAGAGCATGAGAAGAAGGAAACGGACGTCCACAACGGGGGCAGGTCGGCAAACGAATGGGGGTAATGAGGCTCCAGCACGGTTGACAAAAAAAGGGAACGGGATCGTCGCGGAGTGCCTGGCCGCACAGGCGACACGGCATGGGCAGGACGACGTGCAGGAGACGGCGCAACCATCGGGAAGTCGTCTGCTTCATGACCTGTGCCAGGGCCGTGCGACGGGCCAAGTGCCGGTGTGTGCGTCACACCCTCGATACAGCCTGCAATTTCCAGCACGGGGAGGATGGTACAGGCGATCATCCTCCCTGGATGGACCGTGAATGCCGACCATCGTGATGTCTGTCAGTCTGGGAAACATGCGTGCATGTGTCAAGCCCCCTGTCCCGTTCCGCCTGCCTTTCGTTGTTGGCCATGTGGCCGGTGTGGGATGGGGTAGCCTGTTGTGAGATCGTCCATGGATCTTTCCGCCACTCTTGCCGGCGTGCATTTTGCGAACTGTGTGATGAATGCCGCCGGGGCCTTGTGTGTGACCCGGGATGAGCTGGAAGCCCTGGGCCGTTCCCGAAGTGGGGCTATTGTCACCAAATCCATGACACCGGCCTTCCGGGATGGCAATCCCTCCCCCCGGTATCACAGCTTTCCCGGCGGGTCCATCAATTCCATGGGGTTGCCCAATCTGGGCTCTCCGACGTATGCCGTGCTCATTCCCGGGCTTCGACAGTTCGGGAAACCCGTTATGGCCAGCATCGCCGGGCTGGAGCCTGCCGATTTTCTTGATGTGGCTCATGTGATCACGGAAGTTCGACCCGACTTGATCGAAGTCAATTTGTCCTGTCCGAATATTCCCGGCAAGCCGCAGATTGGCTATGACGTGGAGGCTTCCCGCTCGCTGCTCCAGCGACTGAACGGTGTCATCACCGTGCCGATGGGTGTCAAACTGCCTCCGTATTTTGATCCGGCACACCATGAAGCGATGGCGGACATGTTACGGGAAATCGGGGTGGCTTTTGTGTCGGTCATCAATTCTGTGGGAAACGGGTTAGTGGTTGATCCGGAACGGGAATGTACGGTGATCAAACCCAAAGGCGGGTTCGGCGGCCTTGGCGGATCCATGATTAAACCCGTCGCGCTGGCCAACGTGCGCGCGTTCTGGAAGTTGTTTGACGGTCGGGTGCCGATCATTGGCACAGGGGGCATTGTCTCGGGCATGGACGTGTTTGAGCATGGGTTGTGCGGCGCGTCCGCCGTGCAGATCGGCACGGTACTCGTTGACGAAGGTGTCGGGGTCTTTGAACGGCTGGAACGTGAGCTTGGGGAGGTGTTAGCCAGGAAAGGCTACCGTTCGTTTGCGGAATGTCGGGGACGTTTACGGGAACTCTGACCCAGGGTGTGTCCCTTGGCGTTTGTTGGGGGAGGGGGTTAATCGGGGGGAGAGGTCTGTTTCGGGATCAGCTGCAAGAGCATTCCCTGTCGGAGGAGCTGGGCCACGTTTCGTACGCGGAGCCGTCGCATCAGATTAAACCGATGGATTTCAACTGTGCGGACACTGATCCCCAACTCTCCGCCGATTTCCCGGTTCGTATGGCCCAGGGCCACGAGGTGAAGCACTTCTTTTTGACGGGCCGTCAGTGAGAGTGTCTCGTCGGGTGTCTCTTTGGCGTGGCCCCTGGTCTCGTGCATGCCCGACTTCAGTCTGGCCATCACGCCCGCCTCTTCCGTGCCCTGTCCGCCGGTGGGAACGTTGGGGATGTCGTGGCATGATGCCAACAACTCATCAAAAGCCATTCGTCCATCCACCGGCTACTCAGAATAGCAGGAAACGGGAAACTATTCACAAACCGGCGGGGTTGCACGTTGCAACGAGTGTGAACTTCGTATCGGGATGCAGCGACGACCGCACCACGCATGCGCAAGACGGATTTTTCAATACGCCACGCAGCGTCTTGCGCGGTACCGTAACTCAACTTCGGGAAGCGACGGTTGCTGAACGCCATGCTGGTTGCAGGAGTCACGGCCGGCCGGTGATTCGCCTGGGCACAATCGCCGATGGTCCAGGAGTACGAGAGCGGCGAAACGTTCGTTGCGATGACGGGGAAAATTTTTTAGAAAGGCCGTCCATTTCAAGCAACCCGTCCCTTCGTTCCCTGTACATTTTTGCAGATGTTGGGTAGCACAGGTTCCCTGTGGTCATATCAAAAGATAGAAGGACAAAACGAGCAGTGCCCGAAGCGAAAGCCGGACCCTACCGGCATTCGGATACGGCAAGTCCTGTGCGGCCGGACGTTGGGACGCAAGCGCAGTTCAAGAAGAAAAAACCGCCTAGGACATATTGCTACGATTCGTCATGGTCGCCGACGCTTGACCTGGATGCTAGGAATCCCGCACGCGAGCGTGGTGAAGCCCTTATCCAGAAGATCCTGGAGGCGGAGGATTCAGGGGAAGCGAAAACTGCGGCCTCAGCACTCAAGGCACTTGGCAGGCCTTTTCTCACGTGGGCGGGAAAAGCGGAACATGGATCGTTTGATGTTCCCACCTTGCCGCTGTTTATCCACGAGCGGTTCTCCACGAAAGCCATCATTAAAATGATGAAGCGGACAAGAAAAGCGGACGTCGGATCCCATTGTCAGAGAAGCTGGTGGCGTTGGTGTTTGGACCGGAAAACGGTGCGGTCAGTGAAGGGCTGGTGTATGAGGCCGCGCGGGAGGATCATGCGAAACGCTACACGCACCTGTCTGTGATGGGCTTTGCCATTCAGCCGAATGCGCGGAGGTTTGTGGAAGCGAGCGTCTGGGATCATCGCGCCGGTACAATCAGCACTCTGTTTGAGGCCGGTGAACGCAAGCAGATTGCCGTGAAAGTCATAGATGATCGCGGCAATGAGTTGCTGTTGCTAAATGAAGCCACGCGAGTTGATCATCTGAGCTGGCAGGCAGGGAAGCGTGAAGATGAACTGATGGTTGCCGTGACAGATCGGGGGCTGCGGTTTGTCCTTTCGATGAGTCGGAATCCATATGAAATTCGGCTACACTGTCGAACGAAAGACCGCGATGTTGGCCTTGTTCGCTTGGACAACCATTGCTACCATTTTAATCCGGATGGAACGGAGATTCATCATCAGCCACACTTGCATGTCTTTCGGGAAGGGTTTGACTTGCGGTGGGCCGAGCCGGTGACTTGGTATGATTTGAAAGACCCCTACGGCACGCTGGAGCATTTTCTTAAAATCATCGAGGCCAGATTCCCAAAGGGTATCCAGTTAGCTCTGTACTGAAATGGCACCGGTATCGCGACAGCCAGACTTGGCCAGCGATTATCTCCTATGGCTTCGTGACAAGCTTGAGACTGTCCAACGAGATGATGTTTCCGTACTCGTTACCCCGTTTCTTGATCCCTTTCATGACGGAATTCAGATCTATATCGAACCTCAGAATGGAAACTATCTTCTTCACGATAACGGCGATACCATCGACCATCTTCAATGTCTTGGGGGGAACATCGAAGATTCTGACCGACGGACGAAGTTGATTGAACGAGCCATCGCAGGCTGTGCCGTTCGTTTTGCCAGTGGACGTTTAGAGTCTGTCGCCTCGGCGATGAATTTTCCCCAGCGCGTCCATTTTTTACTCACAGCGGTTTTACGGCTCAACGATCTCTGGATGAGCTATCTTCCAAGCCGTCCGCCCGTTGACTTCTTTCATCTGGTGAGCGAGTTTCTTGATCAGCGTGAGGTTCTCTATACGCCTAATGTGACCATACCGGGACGTACCGTTGACCATCCCGTTGATTTTGTTATTCCTTTACCGCAGAAAGTCGAACGTCTCGTTAAACTCATTGGACGTCCGTCGACTCAAATGGCCAAAGTTGTGTCCTTCACATGGATGGAACTCAAAGATTCACGACCGGCTGCGCAGCGGGCCGTTGTACTCAATGATGTTCAGTCGGCGGATCCCTTGGTGAATGAGCCAGAAGAATCGTTTCGACAGGTGAGTGGTCAGACGGTCGCCATCCTCCAAGGGTACAGCGATGTAATCTATCGTTGGAGCCAGCGACAAACCGATGGTTTTTCCCGTCTCTGGTCAGCCAATGGCCGTTTGTAGAGCGTCCTGCCTCATGAGTGCGTACGAAGTCCCAAGCCTATTCTGAATTCTCCTTTTGGAGAACCCAGGGAATACTGGGACATTGTTGAAGGTGCAATGCCTTCACGGAAACCTGGTCGTCGTCCGGCCATGTATGTCTATCGTGATCCCGGAATGAAACCAGAGAACGAGTATGGCAACGTGGCTGCCACGGCCATTGAATTGGTGCTGGTCAACCGCGTTCGGGCACGGGTGAAACAATGGCGGGGAGAAGGGTACCCCGGTGTGACCAGAACCACGCAAGAGTTGCTTCAATGGTGGCAGAAAGACCACCGTCATGGGAATGCTTGCGGCTTGGATCATTCTTAACAAGGTTCAAGACCGCCAGGATCACCGGTTTTCCGATGTTGTGCTGATTGTCTGTCCCAATGTGACGATCCGCAACCGACTTCGGGAACTTGATCCCAAGGAAGGCGAGGCCAGTTTGTATCGTACCAGCGATCTGATTCCGGGACATTTGATGCCTTGGATGACACAGAGTCGTGTCCTGGTGAGAAACTGGCATGTGTTCGAACCGCAAGCCATTCAAACAGGCGGTGTGGGAGCCAAAGTGACGAGAGCCGGTGTCGAGGCCCGTACCAAAGAGACCATCATTATTGCTTCCGAGGCCAAAACAACCCATGGTTGCCGATACCAGACACAGCCAGCCGTTAGGTGCGGGAAATTGTGAAAAGCCATCTGAACTACCTCGTTGCTGATACAGCCCAGTGGGAGCAGTCCGCAGACTGGTTCCTGGATAGGAGTCGATCTGTTGATGCTTTTGTCAAAAATGCTGGTTTGGGGTTTGCTATTCCATATCTCTCTAACGGCCAGATGCACGATTATGTTCCCGATTTTATCGTTCGGCTCAACACCGACCCGCAGCACTATCTGGTTCTTGAAACAAAAGGTTGTGATCCGTTGACAGAGGTTAAACGTGCCGCTGCGGAACGATGGGTGGCGGCGGTCAATGCAGACGGATCGATCGGGCGGTGGCGGTACGCAGTGACCAGTCAGGTGTCGGATATTCCAGAGATGCTCGACGGGAGTCCGCTACGGCACGACGGGGCTCACTGATGGGCCGGATGATGTTGTGCAGGTTGGCGAGCCTGTCGCCACTTCAAAGCCCATGTCCTTAATCATCTGCTGCACTTCGTCGGCGGGTTGTCCGGGGGTGGTGAGATAGCCGTTGACGAACAGCGAGTCCGCGACATACAGAGCCAGTGGTTGCAGGGAGCGAAGGTTGAACTCACGTCCGCCAGCCGCGCGAAGCTCGCGTTTGGGATGGATAAAACGAAACAGGCACAGGATGACGAGGCAGCGGTGCGGGGTCAGGTGTGTAGCGTCGGCCAAGGGGGTGCCCGGCATGGGATGCAACATGTTCAGCGGAATAGAGTCGGGGGCTACGTCGCGCAGGGCGAAGGCGAGATCCAGAAGATCGTCGTCGGATTCTCCCATGCCGATAATCCCGCCCGAACACAGTTCCAGGCCCGCGGCACGCGCGTTCTGTAATGTGGTCATCCGGTCGTGATAGGTATGGGTCGTGCAGATGGATGGGTGATAGGCTTCACTCGTGTTCAGATTGTGGTTGATCCGGTCCACGCCAGCGGCTTTGAGTTGTGTGGCCTGTGATGCTGTGAGAAGTCCCACGGAACAGCAGACCTGGATGGGCAGTTCCCGTTTGATCCGCTTCACCGCCGAGGCAATGCCGGTGATTTCTTTGTCGAGCGGCGTGCGCCCGCTGATCACGACGCAGTACCGTTGCGCGTTGGCTTCGTGTGCCCGGCAGGCAGCCTTCAGCATGGCTTCCGGGGACACCAGTGCGTAGCGGTCAATGGAATGTGTGGAGATACTGGATTGCGAACAATAGTGGCAATCTTCCTGACAGGCGCCGCTTTTGGCATTGAGTAACATCTGCAGTGTGACGTTCCGACCCCAGAAGGCGTGGCGAATTTTATACGCGGCGTTGACCAGAGGAAGAAGCCGGGCTTCGTCGGTCTGGAGAATCGCCCGTCCTTCTTCACGGGTGACCACATGGCCCTGCAACACCTGGTCTGCGAGTGTTTCACATGGTGTCATGTGCGTGCTCCTTTTGTGCTCGGGGTCAACAATAGGCGAAGACAGGGCGTCCGTCAGCTTGCGCGATGCCACGCATTGACGGATGCAGGTACGGGTGCTGACGGATGAGGCCCGGACAGGGGCCCCGTGGCAATCGCATATTCAGTTTGCGGGATCTGCGGCGCGTCGCTCCACATTTTTTCCACCGCATAATACATCCGAATGTCTTCCCGGAAAATATGCACGACGATGTCGCCATAATCCATCAGGATCCACGTCCCGGCCGTTTCTCCTTCCCTGGCGCCCCGCTCTCCAAAGCGGCGCGACATTCCCCGTCGAATGGCTTCGGTGATGGCTTTGACGTGACGTTCAGAATTGCCGGAGCCAATGACCAGGTAGTCGGCAATCGAGGTGAGATCCGCGGTGTGAAGCACCATGACGTCGGAGGCTTTTTTTTCAAGAGCGATCCTGCCAATGAGCAGGACTTTGTCTTT